>CANIXM010000066.1 GCA_947471245.1 Paludibacteraceae bacterium
AGGCTTTCTTCAAAACCCTTGGACTAATAAGAGCGGGGTTTTCCCTCATGGAATCATTAGTTCGTTTTTTCAAAACTCCTAATGATTAATTCGGGTTTAAATAACGCATGGGACACATCTTGTTCAAATTTTGGAAAAAACAAAGGACACATAATTTTGCCTTACGGCAAATGGCTGTTGTTATATTAAAACCAAGTCATCTTACTATGTGTTGGAAAAATAGCTCCAAAAATTGAAAACACTTTAAAATTCTGTGTTTTAGCAGAAATATCGTATTTTTGTAACATGAACATTGTGAATAACAACAACATTGTGTATTTCTACACAAGCCGAATGGGTGGTGTCAGTACAGGCAATTATGGCTCGTTCAACCTCAGTGAATATACTGGTGATGACTTCAAGTCTGTACAATCCAACAGAAACTTACTACTCAACACACTGGGCAACAGCAACCTGCAACTCTTCATACCTCACCAGACACACAGCAATGAGGTTAGAATCATCGATTCATCGTTTCTAGAAATGTCCACTGCAGATCAAAGCACTTTCCTTTCGGGCGTAGATGCACTGGTGACTGACCTTCCTGAAGTTTGCATAGCTATAACCACTGCCGACTGTGTACCGATAGTTTTTTTTGATGAACAAAAAAAAGTTATTGGCGTGGCTCATGCAGGATGGAGAGGGACATGTGGAAAGATTGCAAAAAACACGGTGGAAGTGATGATAAATAAATATGGCTGTACAAGTAATGAAATCAAAGCTTATATCGGACCCTCCATCTCACCTTCTGTCTACGAAGTAGGAATGGAAGTAATCGAAGAGTTTGAAAAAGCAGGATTTGAGACATCTGCCATAGCCACACCCCTACAGGACAAGTACTTACTCAATTTGTGGGAAGCCAACATCCAGGTACTGGAGAAATATGGAATAGAGCGGAACAATATTGAACTATCTGAAAAATGCACTTTTACGGAACTTGAGCTATTCTTCTCCGCTCGAAGACTGGGTATTAAATCGGGCAGAATACTCAGTGGTGCATACATCCAATCAACTATTTTCAACTCCAATACAGACTCTGATATTCAAATAGTTAAGAATAAAAAATAAAATAATCAAAATATTTTGAGTTTCCAATAGTGGTAAGTTTAGGTATAGCTGTCATAATGATGCAGTGAAGAATTTTTCTTTGCCATTCTAATGATAATATCTATCTTTGGGTTTCTTAGTTTGATGAATAACAAATGACATTCACCTGCAGTATATGATTGTAAAAGATACGATAACACTTTTGCAAGAAGGCGATCACGCTGCCTTTGAGCAACTTTTTGATGAGTATTTTGATGCCTTGTGTAGGTATGCTTATTCCATCATCAAGGACATGGATGAGGCCGAAGACTCGGTTCAAAAAACATTCTGTAAGCTGTGGGATCAGCGAGAGGAGTTGAACATACACACCTCTATCAGCTACTACCTCTACAGAATGGTGCACAACGACTGCCTGAATAGAATAAAACAGATTAAGCTCCATCAAGAGCACAATCTCAATTATTCGAACATGGTGCAGACTGACAACGACTCTGTGAGTGAGCACATAGCCACCACCGAACTGCAAGAAGCGATTAAAAAAGCACTGGATAACTTGCCACCACAATGTAGAAAAGTGTTTGAATTGAGTAGAAATGAGCAAATGTCTTATGCCGAAATAGCACAAGAACTGGGCATAACGAATAATACAATCGAAAATCACATTTCTAAAGCTCTCAAGTTAATGCGCATCGAATTATCCGAATTTTTAACCTTATTGATTATCCTGTACTTAAACAAATAGAACGCCATGGAAACAAACTACGACATACTGCTGGCTCGCTATTTTGGAGGCAATGCTTCCGAAAAGGATATAAGTGCTATTGAACAATGGATTGTAACATCGCCTGAGCATCAAGCCGAATTTGATGCAATGACCAAACTCTATGCGCAACTTGGTGGAATAGCACTTACTGACATGCCAAAACCAAATGCAAAACGGAACAAAGCTGCATTTATGGCTCATATCAACACGGCAACTACTAACAATACTAAGTCAATACAGCCTGTATCCAAATCAATACCTTTCAAACGATGGATGGCAGTAGCTGCTAGCGTCATTGTGATAGCTGTACTATCTACCATGGTGTGGAAAACCCCAATGACGGCCAACCACGACGACATCATAGTAGCCACACAAATGAACATCAAGCAAGCGATATTGCCTGACAGCACACAAATTCACCTATCAGAAAACAGCAAGATAGTGTATAGTGCCAATTTTGCAAAAGGAAAAAAAATCTTGACACTGGAAGGCGAAGCATCGTTTGACGTGGGGCACAAAGGTGAAGGTCAACTACAGGTGAATGCCGGTGAAACCATCATTGAAGACATTGGCACCGTGTTTCAAGTAAAAGCATATACCGACAGCAATACCATACAAGTAACCGTATCGCAAGGACAGGTACATTTCTATACCAAAACGAATGAAGGACTGGTAATCAATGCCAATGAAACTGGCGTGTATAACAAATCTACCAAACAGTTTAAACTCCTTGTACCAACAGCCGAAGTGCTAGCGCAAACAGGATTGCACGTACATTTTCAAAGCATGAAGATAAAGGAGGTGGTAGATATTATCAGCAAAGCCTACAAAGTGAATATCCGATTTGCACAAACTAGCATTGGCGATAGACAAATCACTGTGAAATTTGATGGTGAGAATCTTGAACTCGTATTGCAAGTGATAGCCGAAACACTGGAGGTAAATCTTGAAAAAGACGACAAAGGATACGTCTTTAAGCAAAAAGAATAGCTATGAAATTGCGAAATACTAGTATTACATTGTTCGTCCTTGCGTTACTTCCTATGATGGTGGCAGCGCAAGTGGCGTTTTTAGACAAACCTGTTAGCCTACAATCGGGGAAAATGTCACTAAAGGCGTTTCTTAAAACTGTAAGCACTCAAACAGAATGCGTTTTTTCTTACGATCCAGTAAAAATCAATGAAAACCAACAACTGTCCATCAGTACTTGTACCAAGCAGCGAATGCTCACCGTGTTACAAAAAGAATTGCCAGCTTACATTCAAATCAAAATTCATGGCAAGTATGTGGTGCTGCAAAAAAAAGCAGAATTGGATTTAAAACTTAAAACGAATGTAGCACCTGCACTCAAAATGCAACCAGCATCACCCCTACCCGACTACCCAACTTCCCAAAACGACAGCATCGCTACAATCGTGACACCACAAACAGAAACGATAATTACCAAAGACAGTACACCTGTAGCTGTAGAATCACAACCCAATAAGCTAGAAAAAGAAGCAAAAACGCTCCAAACAGAGACAATCCCAAATGACACGATTCAAAATAAGAGAGAACCCGAATCAACCATCTCACCATCTACTATTGACAAGCCAAAAACAACTGAAACCACAGCTGTAATTAAGTTACCACCATATAGCATAAGTGATTTTATGAGAAAAGACCTTGTATGTCAACTTGAATTTGCAGGGTTTAATTCCATGGGGGCACTTTCGTTACGATTGGGGGCAAAAAACATCTACGCCATCATTTCTGCTGGAGGGCTGGCTAATAATTATAACTTTGGAGGACTGGGACTGGGTGTTCAAGCACAAGTATATAAAAAATTTGGCATGAATGTGGAACTGCTACGCCACAGAATATCCAGCGGTGCAGCCTTCAATGTAGGGGTTAGAGGCACAGTGGGACAACTGCGTGGTGAACTAAACTACTCGTTTAATAAAACATTAAGCGTTTTTGCTGGTCCGAGTTTGGTGCTCATCACCACCTCCTATTACCGTGCACCCATCACCACAAATGCAGAAAGCACCAATATTTCACTCGGCAGAAGTCTCCAATTAGGACTGATAGCAGGTGTGAGAATGAATATTCCAGCAATATTTTACCCCCAAAAATAAATTATTTTAAAAAATAATCACCAGTCAATTATCTAATAATCTGCAACATAACTTCTAACGCCATAATAAATTTCAAAAAAAAGAGATTTTTTTTCAAAAACGAATAGTGGCAGTGACAATGTGGTTTGTCTTAAAAGTACATTAAGCAAAGTAACACACATTCAATCACAAATTAAAACTTAGAAATTATGAAAACAAGAAAATTTTGGGGAATCCCTACAGTAATGGTTGGTATTGTACTAGTAGCTACATCTTGCCAACAAGACATGAATCAACCAACCGTGTCTGCTCCAGTGTCTAGCAAATCTATCGAGACAACAATCAGCAACGACGTTCAAGCGTCAAGTATGAACCAAGAAGTGGTGACAAGTGCCGCCGAGTACATTCCCGATTTGAACTCAGCAAGCTTCAACACCAACGGAATGCAAAAAGTAAAAAGGTACAACACCGTGGTGGTAACTCTTGAAGAACCAGATCATGAAAGTTTCCCTAAAATCATCACCATCGATTTCGGAACCAATGGATTTGTAGGCAAACGCCTCAATGTACTCAAAGGCAAAATCATCGTCACCATCAGTTCAAAACACACCAGAACTTACACCTTTGACAAATTCTCTATCAATGACAACAAAATCAAAGGAAGTAAGTATGAAAGCTTCAACGGCAGTGACACGTGGACGTATTCTGACAAAGACACCATCGTGTTAGTAAATGGCAACACTTACATTCGCCACACCAACAGAACTCACAAACTACTGGATTTCAACAACACACCATTCATTTTCAATGATGATACCTATGCCATCACTGGCGATATCATGGGTGTGAATCCTGATGGGAAAGTGTACACCATGACAGCTTTGGAAGACGCTCCCCTTGTTGCTTACACAGGATACAACTACTTTATCAAAGGTAAATTGAACATCAGCTATGAAGGAAAAAGTGCTGTAGTAGATTTTGGTGAAGGCGCTCACGATAGTGTAGCCACTGTAACAATGGACGGCGAAACAAAAGAAATCAACCTTGCTGAAACTACAGAAGTTCCGCATCCTTAATTCCCCATCAACCTCTGTCCATAGACCTTATGGACAGAGGTAATAAACAAAACATTCTCAATCAAAAAATTACGAACAAATAAAAACTTTACAATTATGAAAACATTCAGCTACATAACCATGATTGCAACAGCTCTATTTTTAACCGTTGCAGCAAGCTCTTGCCAAAAAGAAGAAACAGCAGGATCAATGACATCACTAACCGCCACATCAGGTGACATTGCACAGTCACAACTAGCTGGCGATGAAGCCGTAAGCGCAGCCGACGATTACGTGCCAAGCAATGTAATGAGTGCCGCTCCACAAAAAGCACCTGAATTTGCACCAAGCGATTCTGTGAAAATTACAATTGACAGAAACAACAAAACGTACACACGTGTGGAAATTGACTTTGGAACAGCTGGTATAACAGGAAAACGTGGAAATGTTCTGAAAGGTAAATTGCTTGTCAGCATACATTATATCACCAAAACACGAACCATAGAGTTTATCAACTTTTCTGTCAACGACAACCAAGTAAAAGGCAGTAAAACAGTGGAATATGGTAAAAATACAGCTGGCCAACCAACCTGGACCATCACTGCGAGAGATACTATTATCCGCAAGGAAGACGGTGCTATGGTAATCTGGAATTCAGACCGAGTGCGTACTCGCACCAACGACAATGGCACACCACTTAACCTATGGGACGATGAATACAGCGTATCTGGGACAGCCAATGGCGTGAACGCAAAAGGAAAAGCCTACACCATGACAATAGATAGCAATAATCCATTGGTATTCTTTGCCTACTACCAACACATTGTTAAAGGCAGTATGGTGATTGCAAGCGAACAAAAATCAGCACTTTTGGATTATGGCGATGGCACTAAAGACAACAAAGCCACTGTAACAATGAATGGCACCATCAAAGAAATCACTCTAGGAAAATAAAAATTGCACTCTAAAAAACATTAGAATCAAATAGCCAAGCTCACTTGCAGCTTGGCTATTCGTTTTTTTTGGATTAACATTGCTCAAATCGAACAAGTATAGGGTGAGCGACATCTCTCATTTAGGCTCCATAAAGTTTAAGGTGGGTATTCCTTTGAAAACACAATAGGACACATTCTTAAATACCCATTCCTATTTATTCTATTTCTGTGTTGTGACTCTTTTTATCAGTCGCTGCATGCGACGACTCTATCCCTAGCACGACGAAGTTTGGAAACTTCGACTAACAACCCGTGCTAAAATACCCTACGCTGTACAAGGGTAGCTGCTTTTATATGTTGGTGTTTTAGTCATTGGTTGCTCTGTCGTCAAAATTTAAGTGCGTTTTCCAACTTTTCTTTCAACATATCCCACCTTGCGTCCACAAAGTCTATAAATTTATTGAAGTCTGTAATTTTCGGTAAAATTTGTTTCTCGTAATTGATTTTTGTTGACTTTGCCCACTCTTCAAATGTCTTGTCGCTTTTAGACTTATTTTCGTTACTGTCAAGCATTTGAAGGTTTACAATTCCATTGTAACACCAGTTATCAGTATAGTAATGACCATTTTCTTGTGTTAGGTCAACGCCTGATTTCTTTATATTTTTACTATTAAATTGGCTTACAGGAAAAATGTGGTCTTTGTTAAAGTCGTTGTTTTTGTAGTCTAAATGTGGATAAAGTAAAGCTAATATTGGGAAAGCATAACGGTCTTCATAAGTTGTGTAAAGTAAATTTTCAATAGATTCATCGTCCATTGTAATTGACTTTCTTGTCTTTGAAAGTTTCTTTGCAATTGCAGTCGCTGGAAAAATATCAGCCCCATTTTTGATTTCATCTTTTACAACATCTCTAATAACTTTTAAAACGGTGTCTGCTTGTCCCCCAAATATTCGTTTGAGTAGAACAGTATGAAACCATCTTTTTATTAACTCTCTGTCTTCCTTGTAGGCTACTTTTGTTGTAAACTGTTTCGTTTTTCCGCTTATGAATAAATAGTGAATTAAGGGTAACAAAGCATTTTTTGATGTTAATGTTCTTTCTACATAACCAAAGTCTTTAACAAGTTCTATGGCTTCAACTATTGCTGCTCTTATATCCGTCCAGTTTTCTTTAAACTCAATTGCATTTGCAATTGAAAAATTTGTTACCCTAAATTTTATGTCGTCACTAAATATTAAAAGGTATGTTCTAATTATTAAGTCCTTGTCTATTAGAATTTCTGTTGAGTTCCAAATTTCATCAATTAGATTGTTGAATTCGTCTCTTGCTGAAACTGTCTTTGAAGTCCAGCCTGAAATAATTGTTGACATAATTAAGTCGGAATACGATAGCTTCTCGCCACCACTATTTATACGAATGAAAATATTAAGTGCTTTGTCGTAATCTTGT
This sequence comes from Paludibacteraceae bacterium, assembly GCA_947471245.1. Classification (GTDB taxonomy): domain Bacteria; phylum Bacteroidota; class Bacteroidia; order Bacteroidales; family Paludibacteraceae; genus Paludibacter. The sequence continues at coordinate 7,386 of CANIXM010000066.1, forward strand.
TCTAACTCTAAATAATAATTTATCAAAGTCTTAACGTGAATTACGTCAAGCAGTTTTGACAAGGTGTTTGTTATGTATTGATTTGAATCCCATTCATTTTTTTTGAGAAACTGATTTAGTTCAAAAGTTCCGTTTAGAGCTAAAATACGTCCTACTTCAAACCAAATTTTAACAGAAGTTGAAATTTCTTCATCCGTTAGAAATCTGAAATCGTAAACCCTTCCATCTTCATTTTCATCATCTTCAATTGTGTCCTGGTCTAAGCAGAGATATAGTTTTCTTGTCGGAAGTGAATGTTCATTGTCTTTCCAAGCAAAATTCTTCTTCTTGTAAGCATAAGAACCTTTCAGTCCAATGTATAATGCTGTTAGCCTTTGCTGTCCGTCCAGAACGGCTTCAAAGTCTGCAATTGAATTAGTATTTACTTCCTTGCAATGAATACTATATTTTTCTCTGTAGTTTTTTAGAACGCTATAAAATCTATGGTCTGTTTTGTTTGCGCCTTGAACTTTCCACATTAGCAAAGAGCCAATTGGATAGTTTCTCATTAAGCTGTCAAACAGAAGCTCAATTTGTCTTGCACCCCAAACAAATTCTCTTTGAATTGAAGGTAACAAATAATGGTTGAAGTCAATTTTATCAATTGCTTGTTTTATTGAAAT
>CANIXM010000067.1 GCA_947471245.1 Paludibacteraceae bacterium
GAACTGGCACTTTCACCCCATTCCCAAAAGTGGTGCTACCATCCACATAGAGCAGGTTCACATTCTCAATGTAACACTCATCCTCAATGTCATAGTTGGCAATGTAATTGTTGACTTTATCAATCAGCACATCATTACCCACTTTGCAATTGTGTATTTGACAGTTATAAATCCCTGAATGCTTTTTCACACCACCTGGAAGCTCATATACTTTGTCATAAGTCCCAAGATATACAGTACCCGAGAAATGTGTGTTGTTAAAAAATTTTGGCGAAAAATCTTCAGCTACAAGCACACGCTTCCAATCCTCGGCTGAGCATCCATACACAAGCAGTGTTGCAATTTCTTTATCTAATAATTGACGATAGGTGGACATATTAAGTGTAATTCGTTGTTAGTATTTAAGTACATCAAGCGTACGAATTTCCATGAGTGACATTTGCTAGAAACCCTTCCATCACTCCACTTCCAAATCCGTATAACGTTGAAACAGGAAATCATTGTATGGGTATCGCTCCACATGTATTGCTTTGATTTTTTCGTACATCAGCTCTTTTAGCTCGTCCACGTTTTGCTTTTCACGTGCGGAGATGAAAATGCAATTATCGTGCATTTTGGACATCCACGTGCGTTTCAAATCTTCCAAGCTGAAATTCTCTCTCTTGATTGGCGAAAGGTCATCCTCCTCTTTTGGGGTATACGAAAATGCATCAATCTTATTGAAAACCAATATCATAGGCTTTTCCTTTGGATCAATTTCTTTCAATGTTTGATTGACCACTTCGAGCTGTTCTTCAAAATTGGGGTGCGACACATCCACCACATGAATCAATAAGTCAGCCTCCCGCACTTCGTCCAGCGTGGACTTAAACGACTGCACCAAGTGGTGTGGCAACTTGCGTATAAACCCCACTGTATCGGACAACAGGAAAGGAAGATTTTCAATAATCACTTTTCGCACAGTAGTGTCCAGCGTAGCAAACAGTTTATTTTCGGCAAACACATCCGACTTGCTCAGCAGGTTCATCATCGTAGATTTTCCCACATTGGTATATCCCACCAACGCCACACGCACCATTTTCCCACGGTTTTTGCGCTGGGTGGTCATTTGCTGGTCTATGTCTTTCAGATTTTGCTTGAGCAATGATATTTTGGTGAGGATGATCCGTCTATCGGTCTCTATCTGCGTTTCACCCGGTCCGCGCATCCCTATACCTCCTCGCTGCCGCTCCAAGTGCGTCCACAGACGAGTAAGGCGTGGCAACATGTATTGACATTGAGCCAGTTCCACTTGCGTCTTGGCGTTGGCAGTTTGGGCACGTTTGGCAAAAATATCAAGGATTAAACTCGTACGATCCAGTATCATCACTTTCAATTCACCCTCTATAATGCGGAGTTGCTTAGGCGTGAGCTCATCGTCAAAAATCACCAGACCTATGTCATTTTCATCCACATAAGCTTTAATTTCATCCAACTTTCCAGGACCAACGAATGTTCTAGGGTTGGCATAATCAATGCGTTGAAGGAATAATTTTTCGGGTGCTGCACCAGCTGTTTCAGCAAGAAAAGCCAGCTCATCCAAGTATTCACGAGCTTTATCTTCCTTTTGCGACTGGGTGATAAGTCCCACTAACACAGCTCGTTCTTCGTATATTTCAGTTTTTTTATTTTCCATTTTTCATTCGCTCTATCCTCCCAATTATTGGAGAATATGATAAGAGAACAAAGGTACAATTTTTTTAGGAAAGAATTTTATAGCCTGTTGTTAATTAGTATTTATTTGAATATCAAGCAATATGACGATAATCTTTTGAAATAATTTGTGAAAAGTATAATTTCAGAACATTTCTTCGTTTATATACCACTCTTCACTATTTCAGTTCGCAAAATTGGCGTATCTTTGACTACGATATGTATGATTGTTGTCTGAATTCAACAGTGGTGAACTTTCTTAAGCAACCAAGCATTCATACTTTAAATTCACGACAATGACCAGTAACAAATTAATTCTAATAATCAGTCTTTCATTCATAAGTTTGACAAGCTTCTCGCAAGCCGGTTATGGAGTTTACACATTCATGGATTTACCAGTTTCCTCTCGCTTAGCAGCACTGGGAGGCACCAATGTTTCACTTCGTGACAATGACATCAACTTTGCATTCCGCAATCCTGCTTTGTTGACGCACGAAGCTCATAACACCATAGGTCTCAACTATTCAAGCTATCTTTCTGATGTCAAATTCGGATCAGCTGTCTATGCACGATCCATTGACAGTACCAGTAGAATAGCAATTGGGATGCAATACATTGACTATGGACTATTCAAAGGCAGGGATGAAACAGACCTCAATCAAGGTACTTTTACAGCAAAAGACTACGCTTTGAATCTCATCTACACCAAACAACTGTCACCCAGAGTAACCGTAGGAGCCACATTCAAACCCATTTACTCAGCTCTAGAAAGATACACCAGCTTTGGAGTAGCCCTTGATGGTGGTGTATCCTATCACAATCCTGCCAAACAATTCTCGGCAGGACTAACAATACGCAATGTGGGTACACAGCTGAAAGGTTATTATGTTGAACTCAACAATCAGCACTACGAACCGCTGCCCATTAATGTAGAAGCTGGAATTACCAAAAAACTGACACATGCTCCAATACGTTTCTCGGTAACATTACATAACTTACAACGGTTCAATCTTAGCTATCAATCTACCAATCTGCCAAATACAAGCATCACAAGTATTAACAGCACCAGCAAAACAGCTGATGATGATAATAAAGTTAGTTTTCTTGACATGGCATTTCGTCACACCATATTGGGGCTCGAACTTTTGCCTGGTAAAAACTTCTATCTCTCTGTTGGATACAATCACCGTCGGCGCCAAGAAATGAGTGTGAACGGTTACAAAAGCTTAGCTGGATTTTCATTTGGAGCAGGCATCAAACTTTACAAGTTTCAAGTGGGATTTGCATGGACACAATTTCAACCGGGGATCAACTCCTACCAGTTTTCGATCAACACATCTTTAAATGAATTTAGAATGTAATGGTATGTCTAAAAAAATTGTAGTAGCAATCGATGGATACTCATCCTGTGGAAAAAGTACAATGGCAAAGGAACTGGCACGCACAAGTGGCTATATCTATGTTGACACTGGAGCCATGTACCGAGCTGTTTCACTTTACTGTATCGAAAATGGACTGATGACAGATACAAAAATTGATGCTGAAACGCTTGAAAAACAAATGTCAGACATTCACATTTCATTTCAAACGAACTCATCAGGTAAAACGGAAGTTTTTCTGAATGGAGAAAACGTTGAATCAAAAATTAGGACACTTATTGTGGCCAATGGAGCTAGCCGAGTAAGTGCACTTGGGTTTGTGAGAAAGGAACTGGTGCGCCAGCAGCAACTCATGGGACAACAAAAAGGCATCGTGATGGATGGCAGAGATATTGGCACTGTGGTATTTCCAGATGCCGAACTGAAGCTATTCCTTACCGCCTCACCTGAAATAAGAGCCCAACGACGCTACGATGAAATGAAAGCCAAGGGCGAAAATATCAGCTACGAAGACGTATTGGCCAATGTCATAGAACGAGATGACAGAGACGTAAACCGAGCGGAAAGTCCATTGAGGAAAGCAGATGATGCTATCGAATTAGACAACTCCAATATTACACAAGAAGAACAAAGAAATATACTAAAAACATTGTTTGAAGAAAAATTGTTGTAAATAAGCTGACTAAGTGACTTAAAAGAATTATGGTGAAAAATTTTACTCGCTAACCACTACACTATCAGCTTTGTAACATGCTACTAAATTCTTATAACTACTTTTAAACTTATGCCCAACATAGAAATCGACAAAAAATCAGGCTTTTGTTTTGGCGTGGTCAATGCCATTTCCAAAGCCGAAGAAGAACTCTCAAAAGGTGAAATACTCTACTGCCTTGGAGACATTGTTCACAACGAGCAGGAAGTGGACCGACTCACTCAAATGGGGTTGATTACCATTGATCACGAGCAATTCAAAAAACTCAACAACGTAAAAGTGTTGCTAAGGGCACATGGCGAACCACCCAGTACTTATGAAACGGCCAAAAAAAACAATATCACACTTGTAGATGCTTCCTGCCCTGTGGTACTCAGACTGCAAAACCGAATAAAAACCAGTTTTGAAACCAAACCCGATGACAGCACCCAAATAGTCATATATGGGAAAAATGGACATGCTGAGGTGAATGGTTTAGTGGGACAGACCAACAACGAAGCCATTGTAATTGAAAACGAACAAGACCTTCACAAAATTGACTTCTCAAAAAATATTCGCCTTTTCTCACAAACCACCAAATCGCTCAGTGGCTTCCAACAGCTAGTCGAAACCATTTCCAAAAAGATAGACGAATCAGCGAATTTTCAACATCATGATACAATTTGCCGTCAAGTAGCGAACAGAATGCCAAATATTACTACCTTTGCAAAAGAAAATGACATTATCATATTTGTAAGCGGAAAGAAGAGTTCTAACGGCAAAGTGCTGTATGAACACAGCAAGAAAATCAACCCAAACACCTTTATGGTATACGACCCTGAAGAAGTGATGGACTTGGACATTGACTTAACAAAAAAGATTGGAATATGTGGTGCAACCTCTACTCCCAATTGGCAAATGGAAGAAGTAGCCAAAAAGCTTCATAACTTGGCAGCCGTTTCAAAAATTGAAAAATGAAAAATGAAAAATGAAAAAAGAACAGTTTCTGTGATTTAGTATTGATGTGTTTTGACTATATTGTCGCGCATCATTTTTGATTTTTCAATTTTTAATTTTGTGTCCTAGTTAGTAAAAATTTTCTCATTCGCTATGGAATCTTAAAATCTCTGACAGTGTACTTTCAAAAACCAAAAATTATCATTTAATTCACATAAAGAAAACTTATTCAAACAAAAACACAAATGAAGTACGCAATTAATTGTATCGGAGTGCTCACCTCAGGTGGCGACTCCCCAGGAATGAATGCAGCTGTTAGATCAGTAACTCGTGCTGCCATTTTCAATGGCATTCGTGTAAAAGCCATCTATCGTGGCTACAAAGGACTTATTACGAATGAGATTGTAGAGTTCCAATCTCAGAATGTAAGCAACATCATTCAGCAAGGAGGCACCATTCTAAAAACGGCCCGCTCGGCTGAATTCAGAACTCCTGAAGGCAGGAAACTGGCTTATGACAACATGGTCAAAAATGAAATCGATGCTTTGGTGGTGATTGGTGGCGATGGCACTTTCACTGGTGCTCGTATTTTTGCTCAAGAGTACAATGTGCCCATCATCGGTTTGCCAGGCACCATAGACAATGACCTCTATGGAACGGATTCCACCATTGGTTATGACACCGCCATGAACACTATTGTAGCAGCTATTGACAAAATCAGAGACACAGCATCATCCCATGAACGACTGTTCTTCATCGAAGTAATGGGACGTGACGCTGGATTTTTGGCACTGAATAGCGCCATTGCTTGTGGATGCGAGGCCGCCATTATACCAGAGCGAGAGACCAATGTGGATCAACTGGATCAACTAATTAAAAACGGATTTAGAAAATCCAAAAATAGCAGTATGGTCATAGTGGCCGAAAGCGAAAAGACAGGGGGAGCAAACGAGCTAGCAGAAAGAATGCGTAAAGAGCACCCTGAATATGATGTACGTGTTACCATTCTTGGTCACATACAGCGTGGTGGTTCACCCTCAGCCTACGACAGAATACTTGCAAGTAGAATGGGAGTTGCTGCCATCGAAGCATTGATGGAAGAACAGCGTAGCATCATGATTGGAATAGTGAATGATGTCATCGTACATGTACCATTCAACAAAGCCATCAAAGATGACAAACCACTGAATGACGAACTGTTAAACGTTCTTCACATATTGTCACTATAGAAATAGCATAAAAGCTGAGGAGGCTGTTTGGAGATAAATTATCCAAATAGCCTCCTTTATTTTATACCGTTTGCACATACAATATAGTCCAATTTCGACTTCGTCCCATTGATACTATTTGTTTGAAACAACGGCATTGACAACAGTAGACATAAAAATGACTTTGGGTCATTTTATATGTACAGTTGGTATTAATCGCAACTACTTCCTAAAAAAGCCCTCTGGCAGTTCATCTAATTCCATCTTCTGTCCATCAAAATATGGATGAGGATCAATGCTGTTGGCAGGTGCTAACTCTTCCAAGACCTTAATTTCGGTGCGTCTATTGAATCGGTTCACTGTCTCCTCACAGTCTTGCGCATCCTCTTCACATTTCACTTTGGGCATGGACTCCCCGTAGCCTTTGGCTGTAATTCTTGAGGCATCAACCCCTTGTTTGAGTACATAGTCAACGGCAGCATTGGCTCGCTTTCGTGACAATTCATCGTTGAATTCCGCAGAACCAATGTTGTCGGTATGTGAACCAAGTTCTACAACAATGGGGAAATCATTGAGTATCCTTACCAATTCATCAAGTGGCGCCTTGTTGTCATTGGTCACTTTCCATTGATTGGAAGCATATAACATATCTTCCAACTCCCAATGGTTTTTAGGTGTTCTTTCCAGATAGATTGGCTTAGGAACTTCAAATGTGATGTCACGACCTCTATTGGTAAACACCTTAATCTTCATTTCTAAATCCTTACAATCCTCTTCAACTGCTTTGATTACATATTCACCCAAATCTTTTACATCGAAAGCGTATTCACCATCCTCATTGGTTTTTCGGACCATCACTTCCTTTGTGCGTTTGTTCAGCAAAAAAACTGTGGCGCCACTCATCGGAGATTTTGTACCTCTATCTTTCACATAGCCCTTTAAATGATGAAACCTGGTTTGAATTGAATGTACAAACTTATAGATATTATCATCACCAGTGGCTCTATCTGAAGTAAAATAACCTGTCAAGGCTGTTGAATCCTGCATCCACCCAAAATCATCGCTACTAGAATTGATGGGAAAGCCAATGTGTTCGGGTTCAGCACTTGCTGTTGCTGCTCCTGCAATGGTTGTTTTGTAAATATCCAACCCTCCAAAACCAGGCAGACCATCCGAACTAAAATAAAGATTGCCATCCATAGACAAATATGGAAACACCTCATTGCCTGGTGTATTGATATTCGATGAAAGTGGCTGAGGGGCACTCCATCGGTCAGTGACCGATTTACGTTGACTGAAAAACAAATCATATTCACCTCTACCTCCAGTACGATTACTACTAAAAATCAACAAGGTTCCTTTTTTATTAACTGCAGGATGCATATCAGAATATTTCATCGAGTCTGCAAAATCAATACGGTGATAATCTATCACAGTGCCATTAGAAAATACACCCTCCATCAAACATAGTCTATTGAGGGTATCAATTTTGTCGTTTACCTGTGTATTGGCTGTAAAATAAACATTCCCTTTAGCATCAAATGATGCTGTAGAGACATTAAATTTAAGTTTGGACAGACCCTGCACAACCGATTTTTTCTTCACACTATCGGTACCTACATATCTTATTCCTCTAGAAGATTCTTCTGTGTCAATTTCTGGGCGAGTATCACTTACAACTTGTACGGGTGAGAACTTTTTAAGTTTTGAAATCCCTACTTGAGGTACAAAACCATCCATGTCAAGATTCTTGGTTAATGTTTTATAACTGATGTCTTTCAATGGTAACATCCATAATTTTGAATATGACCGACCATCCCAATCAAAAGCCCTTTGCATTTTGACACTGGGACTGTTGCAGGTATAAACAAAATAATCGCCCACGATAGCTGGTGCATATTCTCTAAAATCAGAGTTAATACACAAAACACTGATCTTCCAATCCACAGTATCACCTTTTAGTGCGGTGATAGAATCTTGATTTTGATAACCCCTAGCCTTTTCTTCGAAATTGGGCACACCGCTAAGCCAGCTATGAGCATTTTTGTACCTGCCGAGTCTTGCATACATGTCTGC
>CANIXM010000068.1 GCA_947471245.1 Paludibacteraceae bacterium
ATTTGCTGTATCTGATCATCGTCTTCCATGTTGTGAAGCGAGGCAAATAGCTGTGCTGCAGTTTCCAAAAGATTGCCAGAGGTAGATGTGTAAATGATTTTTTTACACTCAGGGGTTGGTGTTAGTTGGTTGTGAAGGATTAAGCCAGATTTGGGTGGAAGTTGGATTCCTTCATTCTGAAACAGGAATAATGGTTTTGTTGGCGAATAATGGCTTTTTAATAATCCGGGAGCAACCAGTTTTTCTGAAGTGTTGGTGTTGAAACTGAATATTCCTGGTAGAGCGGATTCAATATCCTGTATGGTTATTTTCCCGGGACGAAGCAATGTGCAGGTGTTTCCTTCGAGTGCAATGATGGTCGATTCGATGCCTATTGATGAATTTCCACCATCAAGGATGAAATCTATGTTAGGCAACTGTTTCCTGACATGGTCAGCGCTGACAGGACTAAGATGACCAAATTTGTTTGCACTTGGCGCTGCGATAGGACACTGTGATTTGCGTATCAATTCCAATGCAATAGGATTGTCAGGCATTCTAATTCCAACTGTAGGCAGTCCTGAGCTAACAATGTCGGGCACTAAATCACTTTTGGCTAGTACTATGGTGAGCGGACCTGGCCAGAACTTCTCAGCCAACATTTTCACCCCATCCAAAGCTTGACTTGTGAGTGCCTCGACCTCTTCGAACGATGACACATGCACTATCAAAGGGTCAAAAGATGGTCGTTCTTTTGCCTCGAAAATCTTTGCAACAGCAATAGGGTTAAGAGCATTTGCCCCTAACCCATACACTGTCTCAGTTGGAAAAGCAACCAAACCACCATCTTTGATGATTTGGGCTGCTTTGTTTATGTCTTGACTTGTCATTTTTCTATCGATCTGTCTGACAGGCAATCAATTAGCTCTCTGTGGTGTTAAGAATTGAATATTGATAATCCATAGGTATGATGTTCAAATAGTCTTCCACGCTTGCTCTATTTAAACATGCTTCAATGATTTTTCTTCCAGTTGGATGCAAATCGTCAGTTAAATACTGTTGAAGTTCGGTTTTGAAAAATTCAAACAAAATTTCTGCACCTGCATCGTACCCCGAAGTTTCAATTTCAACTTGTTTATGAACTTGTAAAAATCGCGAAGGAATTTTGGCACCTTCGATGGTCAAATAATTTAGCTCATAACCTAGAAGCGGACAGCGTGCTGGTTGATATTGATCCACGCGAAGCTGTGCATTTCCACGACGAGTAAGGTATTCACGCATCAAAAGTTGTGGTTTGAATCCAACTTTCCAGTTACCAATGTGCTGATTAGGAACTAGCGTATATCTCATTCTAGGTGTGTGGATGATTTGCTCCAATAGCATGTTGGCATGAAGGATTTTTTTACCTGTAGCAAATGGCCAATATGAACCTACACCTTCGCTACCCATGCCAGCTGTATCAACGATACTAGGGTTGCCATGTCCACGTGGAGACACCAGTCTCCAAAGCCATGCCAACGCTGGTGGAAGAATGTGGAATAGTCCAATGATTCCGTAAGTTGGGTTTTCTTTTGTACACGGTGGAGTGCGAACTCCAAAACTGCGAACGTCAACAGTGACAGCCTTGTTTACTATATTTGGAATAATTTTTCTCGGTATTACCACCCTTGGGTTAGGACATCTTTTGCCGGGGCTATCTTCTATGTGCTCCCAAATCAGTGTTGTGCAGTCGGGTTCGGATTGAATATTTAAAAATAGTAGGGGCTCTTTGGTGTTGATGGTGAGTTTTTCTAACGATGGATCATCACCGTATTCGTTTACTCCATCTACACGAATGAACCACGAATTCTCAGCATCCAAAACTGTTAGTTTTCCGTCGTTTTTTTGAATGCTAGGGTGGCACATTGCCATGTCGTCAGTCACAGGACTGAATGTACAGAACATAGGCAAATTAATGAATCTTTTTTCGCCACTGGTTACGTTTTCGCCTACCAATACCTGTCCATCATCTTCTCTGGAAATGTTTTGAAGCATTTCTGTTTTTCCACCACCGCTCGCACCTTCGTGCATAAAGGTAGTTACATTGTCATAAGGACTTTTTGTTTGTACAGTAGAGCAGTGAGCTGTAATCCAGCCTTCTCTCTCACCTTTGGTAAGAAGTGCACCATATAATCCTTTTTTAGCACTAGGACCTGGATATAAATTATAAGAGTAAATCTCATGCAGGTTTTCGGAGCGTTTGTGAACTACGACTTGTTTGCCATTAAAATGTGTGTGTCTGAATGTAGGCGCTACATATATGGCAGAGTCAATTTTAAAGTCCATCGGTAGCTCGTCGATAGGAATGATGCATTGTAACATGGCAAGTCCCATGGCAAAAAATCCTGCATTAGCAGGAGCAATGGCTATACCCGCAGACCCAATACCATCACGACCAGCAAAATAAAAGAATACGGCTAGATCTTGCTTTTGAAGCCAATCAATGGTTTCTTTGCGAAGTGAATCAAATTTATAGCCACATCTGTCAACAAATTTTTCTTTATCAGTAGGCAGATCATCAGCAATGAGCATAGTGTCAGGATCCCTTCTGCGCATATATGGTTCAGTGTAATTGGCGGCAATACCTTTTTTTACACGGTGTACGATGGCTTCTGTAACTTCTCCAACTCCTTCTACATCGTATTTTACCTCAAAACTATTATTGTCAGGGCCTCCAACTGAAGCAATTGCAAGTTGTTCTACGGTGTCATAGGTTTGAAAAGATTTACTTCCACTTAGCATGATAAGTGCATCAGCAGGTAGGCTGATTCTTTTCTTTTCGAGGGTTTTAAATAAATGCTCCATATTATATGTTTTAGTTATTGATACTTGTTTTACGGCCATTGCCAAGTCATTAGTGATAGCCAAGTCCTTTTGTGATAATCAGTGGCTGAGAATCTCGTTCGAAAACAACTCAGAATACGGTTTGCATAGCGAAAGCTTTTTTACACCATATTGTTGCAAAGATAATGATATTTAATTAGAATACAAAGCTTTAATTATTACAGGTTTTAGTTGGATGATTCCAACAGGGAGAATTTATGTCTTGATAAAGTTAAGCTCTTCATTATTTGGAAGTTGTTGTGAGATAGAATGGTTCAAAGCTAACGAATAATTTGTAATATTCACATTTTTTAGTAGAAAATTTGATTTTAATAGGTCATTATAAGGAAGGTTTTGTACTTATTTAATATAACGAATGATGCTATTTCCACTATCATGTACTAGTAAAATTGTAAATATATTATTCACTTATTTTGAATTAGTAGATGTATTTTTTTGAACACATAAAGCCAAGTTCTTGCATTTTTCTAATTGAAATCGCTTAATGTTTTTCATGTGGTTTATCCACCGAGTTAGTTTATGAATCCTAAAATGACTGTTAGCGAATAAGTTTTGTTTTCATTTTCAGGAAGTAATCTTCAAATATCCGTTTGGACAAAGCAGCTGTAAGTATGGTGAGTGCTGACACGATGGCGTAGAATGCGATGTGGCTCCAAGGGGAACTTAACTGTAGCAGTTGGTTTTTTAATAATTGCAAAGTAGTGAAGATAATGAGTACATGATACATGTAAATTCCATAGGATATTTCGCCCAAGTAGGAGAGGGTTTTACTTTCTATGTTGATGATGCTTTGGTCAATGACAGACACGCAAATAATCAAATACAAAAACAAAATATCCAAGATGATGGATGATAGAATTGGTGTTTTGAAAATTACGTTCCAAAGCATAAAGTCGATATTGGAATGAAATACTAAGAAAGTTAACAGGGTGAAAATGATTAGCAGTTGGGATGGGATATTGAATATCTTGAGTTGAGTGATCAAATTTCCTTTGGTGTAAATAAAATAAGCTCCAAGCCCACCAATAGCCATTGCTTCAAATTGGAAAGTGCTGACGATGTAATTGAATAATTCATTTTGTATGTAATGCAGGCATAAAATTCTTAAAATCAGCTTGATAATAATAACCGATATTAGTAAAGTTAAGATGTTTTTTCTGCAAAGTTTGAAAAGTGGTGCCCATATCAGATAAAAAACCTCTTCGACGCCAATGGACCACAACGGTTCAAGAAGATGATGCCCAAAAAACAAAGTGACCAATCCCGGAAGAAAGAACACGAAGTAATACCATGTTTCACCCAAGGTATAGGGCATTTGGTAGTTGATATGTGCCACTGAAAATACGATTGGGATTATCACGGTGCCTGTTAATACTAGTAAAAAGTACAATGGCCATATTCTGAGTACTCTTTTTAAATAGAAGTTCTTGATGCTTACATGTCCTGTTTGCTTGTTTTCTTTCAGTAATAAATACGTGATTAGAAATCCACTCAACACAAAAAAGAAGGTGACAGCATTACCGCCATTTCGAAATAGACCTAGCCAATCAAAACTCTCTAATCCTGATTTTTTCTTAATTGATTCGCTGTGGTGCATCAAAACTAGAAATGCAGCGATAAATCGCAACGAGTTCAGACCTTTGAAGGTAGAAATGTTTTGGTAATCAATTGTGCTGTGAATGGCAGGTTTCATGCGATGGTTGGAGCTTTGTAGTTTTAAGTCTTTTGGTATGTTGCTATCTAATAGTGCTTTATTGTGTGTTGGTGGGCTGATGATTTTTTAGTTAGAATATGTAAAAGCAACTGTGATTTTTGTAAAATACTTACTTATGAACAAAAATACATATAAATATCAATAGTTCCATACATGCATCCAAAAAGTTGTGCGTTGTAGCCTTTGGCGATATTAGCCTTCGGCGATAATTGCTTTGCGATATTAGCCTTTGGCGATATTAGCCTTCGGCGATAATTACTTCGTGATATTAGCCTTCGTGATATTAGCCTTCGGCGATATTAGCTTCGCGATATTAGCTTTGCGATATTTGCTTTGCGATAGCGTCTTCGTGCCTTTGTGTCTTTGTGTTCAAAAAATATTTTATCAAACGCCGCATGCAACGTCTCTTCAATTATCAATTATCAATTATCAATTTTTTTTGTGACCTTTTGTGGTTTTAATTTCATTCATTGGTTTCACCCACCTTATTCGTTATAGAACTTGTTTATTCATCATTTGTGTTTTTTGATGCCATTAATAGGTTGTAAGCGCCTTTGGTGACTACCATCTGGTTTGTTAACTCATTCGCATTTAGGATTTCAGTAAACCCATTTTCGGAGTTGCCGGTTTGTATCTCTTGCATTGCAAATACATTGTTACCTTTGGCAATGAAAATGTATTGTTTGTTGTCATATCGAACAATTGCATCGTCGGCTATCACGGTGGCACTGTTTCCCGCAATCATGATTTCAGCATTCATAAACGTGCCTGGCAGTAGTTTTTTGTCATACAGCTCAAAGTGGCAATGCACCTCAGTGGAATTTTGGTCGGATAGGTTTTTGCTGATTAGAATGATTTCGCAGGGGTATTTTTGTTTCGGATTGCCGTTGGAGTAGGCAACAAGTTTCTGTCCGATAGACAATTTGTTGATGTCTTTTTCAAAAACGGACAAGGTTAAATGAATGTCGGCTGGATTGACCAATTCAAACATCACATCACTTGGGTTGACGTACTTGCCAATGTTCACCTTGACTGATGATACAAAACCTGTAACTGGGGAATAAATGTTAATGTTTTTTGAGATGTTATTTGCAGTTATTTTATTAGGATTTAATCCTATTAGCAATAGCTTTTGTTCCAGCGATTTGATTAGAATGTTTTGAGTTTGGTACACAGATTTGGTTTGTTCAAATACCTTATCACTAGTAGCTTTACTTTGGTTCAGTTCCTTTTGTCGGTTGTACTCGCCTTCGCTAAATGAAAGTTGTGCTTTTGCTGTTAAGTAATCTTGCTGTAATTGGATGTATTGTGCATCTTCCATCACAGCCAGTACTTCGCCCTTGTTGATGTACATGCCGGGTAGCAGCTTGGTGTATTTCAGGTAGCCACCTAGTGGGACGCTAATGGAAAATAAACTTTGTGGCGGGACGTCTATTTTGCCATTTACTTTTAGCAATGTTGAGATATTTTTTGTTGTAAATCTACTTGTTTCAATACCTGCGTTCTTCTGTTGGATGGCGCTGAGTGTAACCACATTATCTGATGATGGTTTTGTGTTAGGCTGTATCCTGTTTTCTTTGTTGTGACAGGCTGCAAAGATTAAAGTTACGAATATTATTATATTGGTCTTTTTCATTTTCATTTTGATTATGTTGTGACGTTATGGTCGTTTATAAATGTTATGATTCGGTTGAAGTCAGTGAATGTTTTTCCTCTTTTGGATTGCTCATCTTTTGGTGCTTCGTTTACTTATTTGTAAAGAAATTAAGATCAATTACAGCATTGTTTTTGTTTCTAGAAGCCTCAATGTAATCACTTTGTATGGTGATGGCTTGATTGATCAATAATACCCATTCCAGATAATTGATGTCGCCATTAATAAATTGTTGGTTGGCTGTGATGGTAATGGTATGGGCATTTTTTACTGCTGAGTTTTCATAATAGCGCACAGCTTCATCGTACTTACGATATTGTGCTAATGCAGACCGAAATGAATTTTTAAAACCTATCAGATTCAATTCGTATTCATTTGTCACAATTATTTCGTTTGCTTTCAAGGCATTGATTTTAGCATTTTGGCTATTTGTAAAAATGGGAATTCCCAACCCTAGCTGTAAAGCTTGGAAGCGTGGCATGTTGTTGTATTCTTTGTTATCTGCACCCATTCCTCGCATTCCCATTATTGAATATCCCATGGTTATCTCTGGCGACAGTTTTGCACGTTCTACTTTGGTAGTAGCCATAGCTATTTGTTGTTGCTGTTTCAAATATTCCATTGTGGGGTGCGTGCTCAAGTTGTTTGTATCCAGTACTGCAAGGTTGATTTGTAGAATGTCGTTTTTGTCTGGTTTGTAGATAGTTGTAGTGTTGAGAAGTAGTTGAAATCTCAACTGAATCAACTCCATGTCTAGCCACAACTGCTGTAATTGTAGTCCAATTTGCCCGCGTTGATTTTCTGCAGTTATTTTTTCTAAAACATTACATTCTCCATTGTTGAACCTAAGTGTGGCTTTATCTTTAAATTCAGCAAATAGGCTGTCAATTTTCTGCAACAGCTCTTGTTTTTTTTGTAAATAGATGAGGTGATAATAGGTTTGTGTTATCTGCTTTTTAAGCTGAATTTCCTGCACTTCAGCATTCAATTCTTGGCTTTTCCACTCTTGGGTTAGTAGGTTTTTTTGATGTGCATATACTGTAGGGAAGTTGATAGATTGTGATACTCCCAACTTGGTGTCCGTATAAAAACTATTTATCTGACCATATTCACCAACTACATTTGTAGCTGGAATATTGGTGCTGGATAGTATTAATTTTTTTCGATAATCACTTCGTAACCGTTCGTTTTTTACCGATAAGTTATTTGTAGTAGCCATGTCCACAGCCTGATGTAGTGTGATGGTAGTCTGTGCATTCATTCCCTGCAATGAAAGTGTGACTAGGACTAGTATGGCCAATGGAGTTCTGTTTTTCTTGATTTTTGAGATTCCATTGTGAAACATAATGTACAATATGGGTAGTATAAAAAGGGTTAAGAAGGTGGCAAATAACAAACCTCCTATTACAACTGTAGCCAATGGACGTTGCACTTCTGCACCTTCACCTGTGCTTATGGCCATTGGCAGAAATCCTAGGGATGCTACTACCGCGGTCATCAATACAGGACGTAATCTTATTTTTGTGCCTTGTACCACAATGCGTTTTAGATCCTTGTAACCTTCGGCTTTTAATCTGTTAAACTCTGCTATAAGTACAATCCCATTTAGTACAGCAACCCCAAATAGGGCAATGAACCCAACGCCGGCACTTATGCTGAACGGTATTCCACGAATGGCTAATGCAAATATTCCTCCTATTGCCGAAAGGGGAATGGCAGAATAAATGAGTAAGCCTTGTTTGATTGACCCAAATGCAAAATACAACAA
>CANIXM010000069.1 GCA_947471245.1 Paludibacteraceae bacterium
AATGGTCAGGCTGTGGTAATTTGTCCTGGTGGTGGTTATGTGCAACTATCTATGGACTTAGAAGGAACAGATATAGCAGCTTATCTCAATTCCATCGGAGTGGCTGCTATTGTGTTGAAATATCGACTACCCTCAGCAGAGACCAATATTTATCCCGCAAAAGCCCCTCTTATGGATGCTCAGCGTGCTATGCGGTTGGTTCGAGCGAATGCCACCAAATGGAATATCAACCCCAATCAAATCGGTGTTATCGGATTCTCGGCAGGTGGGCATTTGGCTTCTACACTTGGAACACATTTTGATTATGGTGATAAAAATGCTAAGGACTCAATTGAAAAAGTCAGTTGTCGACCAGATTTTATGATTCTTGGATATCCTGTTGTGTCATTTGCTGATACAACAGTGAGAACTCAAACACGAAAGATGTTGATGGGAGAGAAACTAACGAATGACAACATCCAAGAGTATTCCAACGAACTTCATGTCACTAAAGATACCCCACCCACATTTTTTATACATGCTGACAATGATAAAGGTGTTCAAACCGCCAATTCAATTCTAATGTACAGAACATTGCGAAAAAATGGAATACCTGCAGAATTGCATATTATTTCAGAAGGTGGTCATGGATTTGGTCTAGGTTCAAATAATAAACATGTCAATGCCTGGACAGTAAGTTTAAAATTGTGGTTGGAATCGTTAAGAAAGTAACAATAGTATGAAAAAATACAGTTATATCGTTTTGCTTTTAATTCTAAGTCATTTTGCATCGGCACAAGAGTTTAAGATTGCATTGTATACAGGTGAAGTGCCCAACTCAAAACCGTCAAATATTAAAGAGCGCTTAGTGGTAGGAGAGTACACTTGGTTGTATGATGTTGTAAATCCCGAAATTGCAGTATATCTACCACAGTCAAAGAATGCAACAGGTCAGGCTGTTATCCTCTGCCCAGGGGGAGGTTATAGATTGTTATCTTATGACAATCATGTAGAAGGAACAGATGTTGCGAGGTATTTGAACTCGATAGGCATAGCTGCGATAGTTTTGAAGTATCGATTGCCCAATCCATTAACATCCGTTGAGCCACATAAAACTCCATTGTTGGATGCACAACGTGCTATGCGAATGGTAAGATTTCACGCAAAAAAGTGGGCAGTGAATCCCGATAGAATTGGGATAATGGGATTTTCGGCAGGTGGACATTTAGCCTCTACCGTGGCTACTCATTTTGATGCAGGAAACAGTGGAGCTAAAGACTCTATCGAACAGATGAGTTGTAAACCGAATTTTATGGTTTTAATGTTTCCTGTCATTTCATTTTCAGACTCCACCTTACACACTCGATCGAAAGAAAAATTATTAGGAGTGGATGCAACCAAAGAACTTTCTACTTACTATTCTAATGAACTGCATGTTACAGCAAGTACTCCGCCTTCGTTTATTGTCCATGCACAAGATGATTCGATTGTTTCATACAAGCATTCTGTGCTGATGTATCAAGCATTATGTAAAAAGCACATCCCTTCAGAATTGCATATACTGTCAGAAGGTGGACACGGTTTTGGACTTTCTTCTAGCAATAGACACATTGCTTCATGGAAGAATAGTCTCGAACTATGGTTGGAGAGAATAAGGTAAATGGTTACTATTGTTACAAGAAGAAATAGTACTTCCATTATTCAAAGCATGTTTTATCATTTCAAATAACATAAATATAAATTCAATAGGATGAGATCAAAAGTATTATTTTTCAGTTGGTTGTTTATTATGTGTTCTTCGTTTGTCACGGCTCAAGATCTGAAACTTCCCCTTTACACGGGTGCTATTCCTAATTCAAAGCCAAGTATAGTTAAAGAAAAGGCTGAGTTGAAATATGAAGGTGCAATATCTGGAGTTACAATTCCGGAGATGATGGTTTATTTCCCTACTAAAAAGTTTTCTACTGGACAAGCAGTGATTATTTGTCCGGGGGGTGGTTATTGGATTGAATCCACCACATTAGAAGGGAGAGATATTGCACACTTTCTTAGTTCGATAGGTGTTACAGCCATTGTGTTAAAGTACAGGTTGCCAATGCCAGAAACCTGCATTGACCAGCATAAAGTGCCATTGATGGATGCGCAGCGAGCTGTGAGAATGGTTCGAGCCAATGCGGTGAAATGGGGTGTAAGTCCTGATAAAATCGGTGTAATAGGCTTTTCGGCTGGAGGTCATCTGGCAGCTACGGTAGGTACCCATTTTGACAATGGGAATAAAGAAGCGACTGACAGTGTAGAGCGGATGAGTTGCAGACCCAATTTTATGGCATTGATTTACCCTGTAATTTCTATGGCTGATTCCATCACTCACAAAGGGTCGAAGCGACTCTTGCTGGGTGAGCATCCAAGTAATGAATTGGTAAAACTGTATTCGAATGAGTTGCAGGTGAAAGAAAGTACTCCGCCAGCGTTTATTGTACATGCAGGTGATGACAGTGTGGTGCCTGTAGAAAATGCAATCCTGATGTACGAAGCTTTGCATAAATTCAAAGTTCCTGCAGAAATACACATTCTTTCGAGCGGTGAACATGGATTCGGACTAGGAGCTAACAATGAGAAAGTAAACTTCTGGACCATTCAGTTTAGAGCGTGGTTGAAGTCATTGTAGATTTTTGCTAGATTTTTAAGTTTAGGGTTATTGATGCATGCATCAGTTTTTAAACAAATAAGGGGAGTCGCGATTTTGCTACTCCCCTTATATATTAATCGTCGAACTGTTTATTATGATTTCAACCCTTATACTACTCGTTTTTTGAATACAAGAGAAAGCACAATCGATATCGCCAATAGACCCACAATGACTCCTAAGGATGTGAAGTTGGTGATATGAAATTCAGATCCGATATGATGTGTAAATTCATTGATGCACATTTTTGCACCAATAAAGGTAAGAATTCCTGCCAATGCATATTTTAAAAACCTGAATAAGTCCATAATGCCACTCAATGCGAAATAGAGTGAACGCAATCCTAGAATGGCGAAAATGTTCGATGTATAGACGATAAATGGATCTTTGGAAACCGAAAGCACCGCAGGAATAGAGTCTACAGCAAATATCAAATCCGAAGCCTCTATAAACAACAATACAAGGAAATAGGGCGTAGCATAAAGTATTTTGCTGTTTCTTACGAAGAAAACAGGTTTAGACATGTCATCCGTAACAGGAAAAATCTTTTTGAAGGTTTTAATCACAACATTGTCATTGGGATTGAATTCCGAATCTTCTTTCTCAAAAAGCATTTTTATACCAGTGTAAATCAAGAATGCACCAAAAATATACATCACCCATGCAAACTTCTGAATCAACGCCACGCCAGCAAAAATAAAGATGGCACGCATCACGATAGCACCGATGATTCCCCAAAAAAGAATCTTGTGTTGGTATTTTGGGTCAATTTTAAAGAACCCAAAAATCATGATGAATACGAACAGGTTGTCTACACTTAGCGACTCTTCGATAAGATAACCTGTAAAAAACTCCAAAGCTTTTACCCTACCCAATACGTAATACACTCCTAAGTTGAAAACTACCGCCAGACCTATCCAAAAGGCACTCCAAAGCAACGCTTCCTTTACATTGACAGTTGTGTCTTTTTTGTGAAAAACAAATAAATCAAGAAATAGCATAATTGCTACAAATGCAATAAAGCCTACCCAAAAACTAATACCAATTTCCATAAGAATGTGTATGAATTTAAAAAAACGATGTATTAAATCTATTGTAAGTTTGGAAAATGAATAAATATAAATGATGACAAAAATACGAATAATTAATCAACAAGCAAGTTCAAAATATGTTGTAGTATATGGTTTTTAGTCTTGATGCGTATAAAATAATTTCACTATCTTTGTAAAAAGGCCATTTTCAGGCTTGTAAACCTACCATTCTTAATACTGTACAAAATGCCCAAAAGAACATCTCAAATTAAAACTTGGTTATTCTACATCATCATGTTGATGGTTTTTAGTGTCTTTACCTATTTTATAATGACAAAAGGGGGAGAACAATATGCAGATAATCAAGCTACGCACATTCATCCCACAATAGAGAATGCCTCAGGATTTGAGTTATTCAAATTATCGATTTTTCAAAATCTAGCTGAGCCAGCATCTATGCTTCTTTTGCAAATACTTTCGATACTTATTGCGTCTCGTTTTTTTGGTTATTTGTTTAAAAAAATGGGTCAGCCGACAGTGATTGGTGAGATACTGGCAGGTATTTTGCTTGGTCCGTCACTTTTTGGATATTATTTCCCTGATGCCTTTCATTTTCTATTTGCTGCCAAAACCCTCGGTAATCTAAGTGTATTAAGTCAGATTGGGTTGGTGCTTTTCATGTTTATCATTGGCATGGAGCTGGATGTAACGCAACTAAAGGATCGGATGGGTGTGACATACGTTATCAGTCATGCCAGCATCCTATTTCCTTATTTATTGGGAATGGGATTAGCCTATTTGGTGTATCAAGAATTTGCTGCAGGTTACACCGATTATCTTTCCTTTGCCTTATTTATTGGTATTTCCATGAGCATTACAGCTTTCCCCGTACTGGCAAGGATTATTCAAGAAAAGGGACTAACTAAAACGCACCTTGGTACCATTGCCATTGCTAGTGCAGCAAATGATGATGTAACTGCTTGGTGCGTATTAGCTGCAGTGATTGCGATAACCAAAACAGGTAGTTTTGTAAGTTCCATTTACACCATTGGTTTTGCGGTGCTGTATGTGGTCATTATGTTGGCCGTAATCAGACCATTTCTAAAGCAAGTGGGGAAAATATACAGTAATAGTGAAGTGCTGAATAAGAGCATAATCGCATTTTTACTTTTAATTCTGATTGCATCGGCATTTATTACACAAGTGATTGGCATTCATGCCTTGTTCGGAGCATTCTTAGCAGGTGTGGTGATGCCACAATTGCCCGATTTTAGACGATTGGTGGTGGAAAAAATTGAGGATGTTTCAGTGACCCTGTTACTACCACTTTTCTTCGTATTTACTGGGCTTAGGACTGAGATTGGATTATTGAACACTTCTCATCTGTGGGCGATGTGTGGTGTTTTTATCGGCGTAGCTATTGTCGGGAAGTTTGTTGGTGGAGCCTTTTCTGCCCGATTGTTAGGGGAAAATTGGAAAGACAGCCTATCGTTGGGTATTTTAATGAACACACGCGGATTGATGGAGCTGATAGTGTTGAATATTGGTTATGAAATGCACATATTACCTCCACCTATTTTTGTCATGTTGGTAATCATGGCATTGATAACAACCTTTATGACTACGCCAGTGTTGTCATTGATTAATAAATTATTTCCAAACAAACAACTACGTGAGGATTACATCCGTCAGCAAGCACAGGGAGTATTCAAAGTGATGATAGCATTGGGGAACCCTCAGAATGGTCGTAATTTGGTGAATGTGGCTAAAACGCTGTTGGATGGGGCGAAAAATAGTCTGTCGGTTACTGCCATGCACATCACACCTGGTACAGATACGAACCCCATTTATGGTGAGCAATACGCTAATGAGAGTTTTGTAGGCATCAAGACAGAGGCTGATCGGTTGGAGATTCCTTTGGCTACGGAGTATAAGGTGACGGACAATATCGAGCTTGGAATCATTAAAAATGTGAATCAAAATAATTATGATTTTCTTCTTGTAGGTGCAGGAGTGTCGCTATCAGGTATCCCGTTTTTGGAAGAAAGTAAGTGGTTTAAAAAGATTAAATGGCTCAACCACATCATCAACCGTATCTCAAGCAAACAAACACTTTTTTATCCGGGATCATTAATACGTGATAAAACAAAGTATTTTATCGAAAATAGTAATTGTAGTGTTGGTGTGTTTGTGAATAGGGGATATGTGTCAATTACCAACACGGTGATACTTTTGAACTTTGAGGAAGATGAGTTTCTATTGCGTTATGCTCGTAGATTGATGAGAAACAGCCCCCATGTGACAGTACAAATTCTTGACTTAAACCGGTTGATTTTTTCGAGTGAAAGAATCAGGGAGGGCATTCATAAATTGAAGCTCGAATTTCCGGATAATGTGAAAGTGAATAAACTGACACGATATACATCGAGTGTGTTGGTGCGTTACAGCTTTATGCTGATAAGCTACCCTACATGGAATGAGCTTTCGCTTTCGGACAAAGGGGAGCTGGAGAACATCCCTTCTACTGTGATTATTAATAAAAAGCCAAGTAGATTTAGAGGTGCTTCATCAATGGGTAAACCCAATTACGGTAATATCAACAATTCTACCAAAAGCGAAAATGTAGATTATTCAAAACCGATTGATCCGTTTTCGAGCAAAATATAGGGTAAGATCATAGGAGAAAATTAAACTACAATATTAAAATTGAAGATTGAAGTCGGATAAAATATTTTTTGAACACAAAGACACAAAGGCACGAAGTCGCTATAGCCAAGGTATATATCGCCGTAGGTAAAATATAGCTAAGTAAATATCGCCCAAAGCTTTAGTATTTTTACCCTACCCTTAAGGTTATAGAATCGGTTATTTCAATGAATTCCAGCCCTGAGCTTTGAGTTCAATTTCTTCCCCTTCACGACCGACCAATTGAAGCCCCAATGCTGATTTGGTGGCATGCCCCACAATGGCAATCCCTTCCATGGTTACGATTTTATCGTAGTCTTCGAGCGATGCTGTAAATAACAACTCATAGTCTTCACCACCGTTGAGTGCTGCGGTGACAATATTCATGTTCAGTTCTTCGGCCATCACTGCAGCTTGATAATTAATCGGAATTTTATCCTCGTACACACGGCAACCGATGTTGCTTTGAGTGCAGATGTGGAAAAGTTCAGAGGATAATCCATCTGATATATCCATCATCGCAGTAGGGACAATTCCTTTTTCAGCAAGCAGATTAATGATGTCCATACGTGCCTCTGGTTTCAGTTGGCGTTGGAGAATGTAGTCTTTGCCTTCAAAATCGGGTTGAACATCATCGTTGCCAGAAAACGCAATTTTTTCCCTTTCCAGCAGTTGTAATCCCATGTAAGCCGAACCCAAGTCGCCTGTCACGCATATCAAATCATTCTCTTTGGCTCCATTCCGATAGACAATTTTATCGGCGTCGGCCTCTCCGATGCAGGTAATGCTGATAGTCAATCCTGTCAAGGATGCAGAGGTATCACCACCTATTAGGTCAACACCGTATTTTTCACAGGCAAGGTTAATTCCAGCATAAATCTGCTCCAGATCTTCCACTGAAAATCGTTTTGAGATGCCTAGCGATACAGTGATTTGTTTCGGATGCCCATTCATGGCATAAATGTCCGAAAAATTTACCACAGCAGCTCTGTATCCGAGGTGCATAAGTGGCACGTACACCAAATCAAAATGAATGCCTTCCAAAAGCAAATCAGTGGTAACCAAAACACGTTTTTGGGAATAATCCAACACGGCAGCATCATCGCCCACACCTTTGAGCGTAGAGGGATTTTCGATTTTGAACTTGTCTGTCAGGTGTTTGATTAAACCAAACTCGCCATAGGTGGCTATTTCTGTTCGTTTCATGGAAGATTTTTATTTAGTGTTTACGATTAGATTTGAACGTTAGCAATAGTTGACTGTTTTGAACGCAAATTACGCAATATGCGCAAAAATTTCGCAAAATAAATTTAACCACATAGACACAATAGATAAAACTAGAAGGTCTATCTTTTCAATCAATAATTTCACATAGTAGCTTCCGATAAATCGGAAGCTTTAGGACAATCCCTTGTGATATTTTGAACGGGACATACGCAAATGCCCAAATTGTGACAAAAACTCCGATTACACGCACCCTATCTTGTCAATGCGAGTTTGGTGGCGACCGCCTTCGAAG
>CANIXM010000070.1 GCA_947471245.1 Paludibacteraceae bacterium
ATTTTCGTGATTTGCAAATAATTAAGGAGGTGTTTGTGCCAGCTTTTGCCGAAATACGTGATTGTTTGGAAATGACCGCCATGATGATGGCACAGGTGGAAGTGAAAAAAGATATTTTGGCTGATACTAAATATGACTATCTGTTCAGCGTGGAAGAGGTGAACAGGCATACATTGGATGGAACTCCTTTCAGAGATGCCTACAAGCAAGTGGGACTTGCCATCGAAGCTGGCAATTTTAAACCAGACAAATCGGTTAATCATACGCATCAGGGAAGCATTGGCAATCTTTGCAATGATCAGATTACTACATATATGAATGAAGTGATTGCGCAGTTTGGATTTCAAAAGGTGAAAGATGCAGAAGCTAAGCTCGTCAACCATCAATCATAGCATTCAATGGCCGTCATTGTGTGATTTGGATATTTTTTGTAATTTCGCAAACGAAAAAACAATATCAATTGTTACGTAAATGTAGTCAACAGAGTTTATATGTAAAGATTTATAATTGTGTTTTCATATACAAACAGTTACATAACCCTACTCTAATATCCATCAATATCTACTAATATCTACCAATATCTCAATATCTACCAATATCAATTAATATCAACCAATATCCACCAATATCCACCAATATCTAATTATTTATGGCAACAACAGATAGCAACTTTTGGATGACATTTATTTTGTCGAATGTGATTGCAATTATTACAGTCTTGATTTGTTCAGTTATTATCATCAACATGGTAAAGCGGATCAATTCTACAGGAGAAAATCTTGATGAAATTAAAGAAATAGCGTTGTTGAATAGAGAAAGATCTTTAGCCAATGAGGAGCGTTCAAAAAAGAATCAAGAAATCATTGATAATCTTCAGGCCAGAATCAAGGAATCACAGGAACTTATTGAAGTGTTGAGAAAGCAAGAATAGTATTCTTGCTTTTTTTGCCAGTATATCCTTTTGGGTGGGTATTCATTGAAAACACACTAGTACAACTAGTTGCATTTGCATTTTTATTTGTAAAATCATCTGTTTTTGAGTACATAGAAATAAAACTGCGTTTTATTCTTTTGTCAATCAAGCTACTTTGCCGAAAGACAAACTTTGTGTTCTTAATGTTTATTATCTCTCTACATTTTTCATTTTTTATTTTGTGCCTTTTGTGGTTTAATTTCCTCTTTAGGTTTTACCCACCCAAAACGTTAAAGCACCTATAAAAATGTAGACACATAAGTAAGTAAATAAGCTGTTAACTTTATTCAGGCATTAGCAATTAACAACTAGCATACTCGCAACTCTTTATGTTGCCATTGCTAAAGCGAAAATGCTGATTTTTATACCTTCCACTTGATTCAGCGTTTGTATGCAGGCTTCTATCGTAGAACCAGTAGTCATCACATCATCCACCAGTAGCACATGTTTGTTCACTAGGCAGTCTGCTGTCTGTAAAGCAAATATCCCCTCGGTATTGATATACCTGTCAAAGGTATTTTTTCTTGTTTGACTTTTAGTGTCGGTTTTACGCACTAAACTACTGGTGTCCAATGGTTTGTTTAACAGGCTAGAAATGCCTTTTGCTATCCATTCGCTTTGATTGTATCCCCTGGTTTTGAGGCGGTTGGGGTGTAGAGGCACAGGGATGATTAAATCTATAGATGCAAATGTTTCCGATGCTGATATGTCTGTGGCGGCATGTTTACCTAAGAACTCACCAATTTCTTTTTTACCTTTATATTTTAAAGAATAGAGAATTTTTTGCAGCGGTGAGCCTTTGTGAAAATGAAAGAAAGCTGTGGCGCGATGAAAATTCACTTTACCCCATAGTCTTTGCTCCAACAAATTGTTGGGCATCAAATGATAATTCGTTTTGGGGAGTGAGCACAGGCAAGCGGTACAAATATGTACCTCTTGATTACGGAGGTTTTCACTACACGCATCACATAAGTTAGGATAAAGCAAATCCACTAAGATGCGATGTAGTTTTTGTATCATTTTTATGCCAAATTGAAATAGTCTATCAATTTTGGAGTAAATATAATCATGCCAATGCAGGCGGCTGTGATAGCGCTAATAAGTACGCCCCCAGCAGCTATGTCCTTGGCACTTCCTGCTAATGGATGGAGATTGGGAGAGGCCAGATCCACCGTCTTTTCGATAGCTGTATTGAGCATTTCAAGTCCCAATACCATCCCAAAACAGAGTAAACAGATCATCCATTCTATGGTGTTTATTTCCAAAATAAATCCCGCTATTACCACACCAAGTGTTATTGCAAGGTGAATTCGAATGTTAACCTCTGAACTTATTGCCTTTTTGATTCCTCTTCCAGCATATTTAAAGCTTCTGATTCGTTTTTCCATCTATTTTGTTTAAATTTAAGTCGTTTCACAGATTCGGGATGTCCTATTACAACCAGAATCTGTGAAACAAATGAACTATACTTTTACACGCTCAATGTAAGATCCTTCTCTAGTATCTACTTTGATGGTTTCACCTTCGTTGATAAATAATGGCACGCGTACCGTAGCTCCAGTTTCCAAAGTGGCAGGTTTAGACGCATTGGTAGCAGTGTCACCTTTAAGACCTGGTTCTGTATAAGTAACCATCAAGGCTACTTGTACTGGTAGATCTACGTAAAGAATGGTTTCCGATTCGGTGTGAGTCACCACTTCGCATACCATGCCTTCTTTGAGAAAATCAACCCCGTTGATAATATCTTTGTTGACAGAAACTTGTTCATACGACTCGTTGTTCATGAAGTTATATCCC
The DNA here is from genome assembly GCA_947471245.1 of Paludibacteraceae bacterium. GTDB lineage: Bacteria > Bacteroidota > Bacteroidia > Bacteroidales > Paludibacteraceae > Paludibacter. The sequence continues at coordinate 2,771 of CANIXM010000070.1, forward strand.
ATATCGTCTTGATATAGAAATTGGTATTCGCGACGCTCAATTCGTACCTCTTCTATTTTTACACCCGCGTTGAATGTTCTTTCTAATGTACGTCCTGTAACCACGTTTTTCATCTTGGTGCGAACGAATGCTGCTCCTTTTCCTGGTTTAACGTGAAGAAATTCGGTAATGAAATAGTACTGACCATCAATGTCCAAGCACATTCCATTTTTAATGTCTGCTGTAGTAGCCATAAATCAAATAACAATTTACAATTAATAATTTTTATAACTGATAGTCTGACTTTCAGTTATTTTAGTTGAACAAAAGTACAATTTTTATTTCTAATATCCAAGATATACGCCAATCAGGAAGTATTTTATACCAACAGTATTACTTCTGTCTTTTTCTGTGTGCTTTGAATATGGAAAGTTGGATCATTTCCGCCAGTGGGCGGACACGCCTTTTAACTTTGACATAGCGAGACGCTATGCCGTACAACTTGCGCTAAAATACCCTACGCACATCTGAGACAAAGATATTTTAACTCTCCTCAATATGTAATTTTTTTATACATCTTTTTCAATGCAATATCTACATTATCAATGGGTAAATATCTAAATTTTATAACATTGGATGTGACCGTTTTACTATATAATGAGTATGCTTTTAATCGCTTGTTCTTCTTCTGCATAGTTTTAAAATCATATAATATCTTGCTGTACTTCTTCCCCAATTTATATTTCATGGAAATATTTATATCACCTGCATCAATTATATAACAACCTAAATAACTCATAATTTTAAGTTCAACTGTTTCTCCTACATTAATTAGTAAATATCTTCCGCAAATATTATGTGATAAACTTTCAATATTAATAATATGAATAGGTTCTACTGGTTCATAATAAAAAGAACTATCTTTAACTGCTGTTCCATCGTCAATTATTATACTAGGGGAAGACCCCCACCATTTTCCTATTACAGAATCGTTCGCTTTAGGAAACTCGTGTTTTTCATTTATCAAGTAAATGTAATTTACAGGACGATTAGGTTTGAATTCTAAATCAGATTGTTCATAAACGTTTATTCTTTCATGAATATTGTCAATTGCAATTGAGAACTTTGAATTATTCTTTAATTAGTATGTAAAAGTTATCGTATCCTCAATCAACTTAAAATTGGTAACCGAAGAAGTTATTCCTTGTCCAAATGACATAACAAAACCGAAACAAGAAAGAAAAGTTAGGGATAAAATATATTTCATAATTGTGGTTTAATGTGGCAAACTATTGTTGTAATTTCTCATTCTAGTGTAATATTTTGTACAGACTCCGTTTTCTGTAGCGTATAATGTTTTAGTTGTTCTGCATAGCGGGACGCTATGCAAAACAACCCGCGCAAAATACGGTACGCACATCTGAGTAAAGCCGATACTTAAAAACGACTTTTTTTGTTCAGCCGTTAAACCGTCCGCTACCAGCGGACGATATGTCAATAGCAAATCCGTTTTAATTTCGTCCCCAATTCCGCGTTTCCCCGTAGCGTAAAATATTTTTAGATGTTCGTCGAAGCCTGACACTTCGTCTTGCTAAAAGGCGTGTCCGCCCACTGGCGGAAATGCTCCAGCTTTGCATATTCGAAGCAAATATACTCCTTTTTCTAAAACAAAAAGACACGAGAAATCGTGTCTTTTTGTTTTTATTGCGTCATAGCTTACCTACTATCTTCATTGCTTGTCAGTAAGTTGGGGTCTATACAATAGACCCTTACGCCATAGCTTTGCTCTTTCGGATACTTGCCCCGCTTATGAGGGGCGGAGGTGGCCGGGGAGAGGCTTATTTATTATTCCTCTTTTGTACATTATAAAAAATCTTCATTTGGTTGCCAAGTATTTTGGTAAATCCTTTTACATCGTCGGCGCTCCAGGCACGGTTTACTTCGCCATATTCACCAAAGTCGGTTTTCATCAAGTCAAACGAACTTTCTATGCCTACCAGTGTGTAAGTATGTGGACGAAGTTGGATGATTACTTTACCTGTCACATTTTGCTGTGAGCTTTCTAGGAATTGCTCTATGTCACGCATCACTGGTTCCATGTACTGTGCTTCATGTAGAAACATGCCGTACCAATTGCCCAATTGGTCTTTCCAGTATTGTTGCCACTTGGTAAGTGTGTGTTTTTCCAGCATCTTGTGCGCGTTGATAATGAGGAGGGGAGCTGCGGCTTCAAATCCAACACGACCTTTGATGCCGATGATGGTATCGCCTATGTGCATATCCCTACCTATGCCGTATTTATTGGCAATAGCTTCTAGTTGGTTGATAAGCACCACTTTATTCGGATTCTTCTCTCCATTGATAGCCACTATTTCGCCTTTTTCGAAATCAATGGTGACAGTTTCTTCGGCAGTTTTCTCAATTTGGCTTGGGTAAGCTTCTTCGGGTAGCGTCTGGTCTGACTTTAAAGTCTCTTTTCCACCTATGCTAGTTCCCCATAGACCCTTATTGATGGAGTATTCCATCTTTTTGAAGTCGGCTTCAAATCCATGCTCTTTCAGGTAGTTGATTTCATATTCGCGAGTAAGCACCATGTCACGTGTTGGAGTCAGAATTTTAATCTCTGGTGCCAATACATCAAATGTTAGGTCAAATCGTACTTGGTCATTACCTGCACCTGTGCTGCCATGAGCTACATAGTCGGCGCCTATTTCTTTGGCATATTGAATGATAGCAATGGCTTGGAATATTCGTTCCGAACTTACCGATATGGGGTAGGTGCCATTGCGAAGTACATTGCCATATACCATGTATTTGATACTTTTGTTGTAATACTCTTGGGTCACATCCAGCGTGGCATGTGTTTTAGCTCCAAGGCGATAGGCTTTGTCTTCGATGACTTTTAATTCCGCTTCGTCAAAGCCACCAGTGTTGGCCACAGCAGTGTGAACTTCATAGCCTTTTTCTTCTGCTAGGTATTTAGCACAAAATGAGGTGTCTAAGCCTCCACTGAATGCTAAAAGTACTTTTTCTTTCATCTGTTATTGTAATTTAGACCCCTTTCCTTGACCAGCTGGCGGAGGGTAGAGAGTAGTTTCTATTTTTAATTTTTCACTGAGTTTTTGATGATGTAAACAAAATTGTCTCCACATTGGCGCCACGAAGTGGTAATATATTCTAGCCCAATGGCAACGCCTTGGGTCTAAAAAATGAAAATCAATATGCGCCCTGTAAGGGCAGAATATGTATATTGCCCTTACAGGGCGCATGTTTTGTTTATGAATTTCAAAACCCAAGGCGTTGCCATTGGGCTAAAATATATTTGGCTTACAGCCAACATCAAACAATAAATCTAAAGCAACTTAAGAGCCTATGTCAATTTGTATAATCAAATCACTATCAAAATATGATTTCTTAAGTCTCTCTTTGGACATTAGGGGTTATTTGTCATTCGGATCAAACAACATCCCGGTACATAAGCAATGTTTTCTATTGGTTCGTTGCAGGATGTCGTAGTTCACACAGCTTTGGCATCCCTTCCAAAACCATTCATCATCCGTAAGTTCAGAAAATGTAACTGGTTTATAGCCCAGTTCAGAGTTGATTTTCATGACTGCCAATCCTGTGGTAAGTCCGAATATTTTTGCATCAGGATAACGAGTACGTGAGAGGTCAAATGCTTTTTTCTTGATCCGCTTGGCAAGCCCATGACCTCTAAACTTGTCAACAACGATAAGTCCTGAGTTGGCCACAAACTTTTTATTTCCCCATGATTCGATATAGCAAAATCCTGCAAATTCCTCACCATCAAGTGCTATGATGGCTTTCCCTTCTTTTATTTTGAGCTTTACGTATTCCGGTGAGCGTTTAGCTATTCCTGTGCCTCTCACTTTTGCTGCGGCTTCGATGGTGCTTAATATCGTGTCAACATATTTTACATGTGATTCATCCGCCACTTGGACTTTTATGTTGTCAGCGTATTTATCTTCGTTCATGTTCTTTTTTTGAATATGATAAATGTCCTAAGAAAATAAGTTTAAATAGTAAAGTTGATAGTTACAAGCATATAGTAGAGATACAGCAATTGAAACTAAAATAAAGTGCTTTTTTTTGTACAATGTATTTCTAACTAAGAGTTTGAAAAAGTCAGGTTTAACACTTCTATAATTTCATTTCGGGTTATCCCCTCTCTTGGGATGACTAATACGGTGTCATCACCTGCAATTGTGCCGAGAATTTGGTCTGTCGCCTTATTGTCAATGTCCCAAGCTATCGCTCCAGCATATCCAGGTTTCGTTTTAATTACTCCCAATTGACCTGAAAATTCAATGCTTATCAACTCGCCATGTGATCCCAATGGGCTAAAAGTACCCTCAACTGCAGCTGGTTTGTTGTATGAAGGTAGTATATATTTATACGCGCCATTCGAAAGTGGTGTTTTTGCAACTTTCAACAACTTCAAATCCCTTGATAAAGTTGCTTGTGTTACTTCACATTGTTTGTCAGTGAGTATTTTCAATAATTCTTCTTGACTTCCCACTACAGTTGTGCGAAGTATGTCTGATATGACTTGAAGTCTGTTACGTTTGTTTTTCATTTGAAGTAATTGTCTTGTTTTTGTACTTGGTTGATATACAGCAAAGTATAAATTTGGAGACCGATAAATGTATATTTATTTATATTTGACGCAAAAGTACAACTATTTATTGTATAATGCAGTCGGTTTAGTCTAAAAAATTTATAATTATTCCTTATTTGTATGTTATTTATAACAACTGTTTACTTTGATTGTTTTGATAAAATGAATGTTGAATGAATATCTTGCCAAAAAACACCCAATTTTTAATTATTTATGCGCATATATTGCGTTGGTGTGAAGCGTAGATGGTTGCTTAATCTTGCAAATATAAAGGTGTTGTAAGATTTTATTTGAGACAGATAATGTATCTTTGCATTTTGAACAAAAGGGATAATAAAGACCTCCTGATGGCTGTGTTTTCCAACGATAATTAACGCTGCTAGGTCATGCAAAGTTATGTGTAGGCAATTAGTTATAATTTTTACAAGGCTAGCTATTCAATAATCTGCCTTATAACTTGTGGCTAAATTCTTGTAATTACTTAGGGTCAGCTGAAAAACTCCGTAG
>CANIXM010000071.1 GCA_947471245.1 Paludibacteraceae bacterium
GGTCAGCTACAAGAAGGACAGTGACCATGCACATACAGGTAAACACCCACAAGTAAATTTTACTAATTATCATTCACGGGGTAACTCCGAGTCACCTCGTGAATGATAATCTATTCCATCTAAGAAATGATTATTTCTTTCTCTCGTAAGTATATTGCGGTTGGCCATTAGCACCCATAAATACTACTCTGATGCTATCGGCATGGAATGATACGATGGAATATCCTGGTACAGATGCACTGAATAGTGATTGTTCATTTTTACTTGCAGGTCTGGTTGCACCACCTGTTCCTGTTACCATGTATTCAGTGTTTTTGCCTTTTTCATGTAAGTGTTGCATGTCATGGTCGTGGCCACTAAAATAAAACTGCACATTGTATTTGTCAAGTATTGGTTTAATGCGTTGTATCATTTCCACGGAGCTACCGTGTTTTTCACTTGCTGAAAAGATGGGGTGGTGACCAAATACAATTTTCCATTGTTCTTTTGAATTAGCCAATGTTTCGTTTAGCCATTTTATTTGTTTTGTAGAATCTTGTTTTGCAATATCAGGATAGTCATTGTTATAGTAATTACTCAATAGGGGTGGAGTGTCCAAAAAAATGAAACGTGCTGAAATAGTATCATTGATTTTTTTTGTAAATGAATAATAGCGCTCTTCAAATCTCCATCTGCGACTTATTTTTGAGTAGTCAAGTTGAGCTTGAGTGTTTCCCTTGTAATCATGATTACCCAATACAGGAAACCAATCTACATGTAGGGAGTTTTTGGTATAAATGTTTTCATAGTTTTTCATCCAAAGTGGGTCTTGTGTAGATGCAACTCCATTTATTTGAAAATTGTCTCCACAAGATACTATAAATTTTGGTCCTGTGCTGTCTGCCTGTACGCCCATTTGGTTGGCTACTTGCTGTTGATAGTTTTGTCCGTTCCATCCCCAGTCGCTAACGATGAAAAAGTTTAGTCCTTTTTTGTACTTCTTTAAAGGATATGCCTTTGCTTCTTGTTCTGTATTGGACTTGTAGTCATATACAGGTGCTGTGGCTGATGTTAGCAATACAATAGATGCTAAAGCCACAAGTATGAGTTTTGTTGGTTTCATTAGTTTTGTGTTTAAATTATTATTTGGAAATTTATTTATTTTTATTACTTGAAAAAATTGTCATTTTTGCTCTGTTATGAATTAGGTGGGTCAAACCCCAAGGAGGAAATTAAACCACAAAAGGCACAAAAGATTAGAGTTTATTTGAATTTTTAATATTTTACCACATAGATACAATAGTTTAGTAATAGAAGGTCTGTTTTCTCTTCAATCAGAAGAACACATAGATCGGAATCTATTGGCTACAATCGCTGTGTGAGATATATGGTTGAAATTCAGCGTTCATTTGTGTTGTTTGCTTATGTTGCGTTCTAATGATTCGTTGTATTTCTTTTGTGCTTTTTTTGTGAATACATGCTTTTCATTGTATATATTTTTTGCAAATAAAATAAGAGTAACACCCAATACTGAATGTTACTCTTATATTGTTCATTGAGAGCTTATATTTACTCTTTGATAAAGGTCTTTGAGTTTTGACTGTTGTCAGAATAGATGATTGATAGGGTGTAAACTCCAGCATTCAAATGAGCCACAGGTACTGTCAAAGATGTTGAATTGTAGTCGATTAACTGATCAATTACCTTCACTCCAGTTTCATTATAAACAACCAATGACTTAGCAGAATTGTTCGAGTCAAGTGTAATGTTTAGTGTTGTTGATACTGGATTTGGGAAGATTCCAAATTGGTTCGTTTTAAGGTCGTTAACTCCAACTGTTGATACTGCGAAAGCTCCCACTGTAGTGGATGGGGCAGGTGAAAGGTATTCTACACTCTGAATAGTTATCCCACTTCCTGCAGTTCCAAAGTTACGAGTAATTGCTGTGGTACCTTTATTGATCAATGGTGAACCAGATTTTGGGTGAAAGTCCCATGACATATCAAACTTCGAATTCAATGTGTCGGTGCTCAATGGGTAGTTTACTAGCATTGGGTCATTAGCTCCAGCAGTTGTACCATAAACGTCGTTAGCACCGTGTGCCAATAATCCTGGAGTTGGCGTGTTGAAGTTGTTAACTGTGTTTTGTGTGTTGCCATAGTAGTAGTTATAGTCACCTGTAGATGCAGCATCAGCTTTACCATCAGTTTTGATACCATATCTACAGTTTAAGAATAGGGTGTTATATGTTTTTCCAACTACACCTGCTTCATACCATACACTTCCACCTTTTATAGTTGGTCTTCTCCAACCAGTATTTACTATCGTGTTGTTATACACTACAGCCACACATTGTGGTGAACGACTTCCTGAGTTAGAAAGTTTGAAGGCATTTGTGTTTTGGCTATAGTACATGTTGTAGCAAAGGTCGGCAATAGTACCTGCTTTCAAGTTGGTTGCATCACCACCAGTAGAACCATTTTGATAAACTTTGTTGTATGCGAAAATCACTTTTCCACCTTCAATGTATATTCCATCATCCACACCGTTAGAGAATGTACTGTTCATTACTACCAATTTTCCATCTACATGATTTCTAAAGTTCATGAATGGAACAGTTTCACCAGCAGCTGCTTTGTATAGTTTAAGCAATACTGAAGGAGAATTGTTGGTCGTAGCAGCTCCGTAGTATTTGATGTTGGTATGGAGCATCAATACTTCTTTACATGTAAGATCACACATGATGCCACCCCACAAACCTGGGAATGGGCGAGTGGTAGCTACATTGCTTGGGATTTTGTTGGCTGATACTGTGATGTTGATTGGACTGTTGGCAGTTCCTTTACAGTATAAGTTTCCTAAAACAATAAATTCAATTTTCAATGTTGTATCTGCTATTTCTACAGTTACACCATCTTCGATGGTTAGCGATTGGCCAGCTTGTATGATCACGTGGTCATTCACAATGACGGTCGAACCTTTTGTCCAAGTGCCTTTTACCTCTACACCACCAGCACCACCTGGGGTGCCTACTGTGATGGTTCCAGCTTGCACTGCAAACAATGATAATGCTATAGTCATAGCACTTAAAAATACTTTTTTTGTAGTTGTTTTCATAATTCTTTTTCTTTTTTTAATTGTAGTGGTTTTTTATTTTTGGTGTTATAATTTGTATCTTAATCCTACAAGAATTGAACTTCCTGTGTATTCATTTCGTACAATAGTGGTGATTTTATCATTTTCATGATATGGGAATTTGTTGTTTGATTCGTCATGTTGCTTCACATACCAAATATTATGGCTATTCAATAAGTTACGAGCTTTTATGAAAATGCTAAGTCCTGACTTGAAATTTTTTTCGGCTGAACAGTCCAATTGAAAAAATCCTTTTTCCCATCTGTCAGCATTCAAGTCGGGCGATACTCTGATTATTCTGTCGCTATTGTAAGACATTGCCAGTTGAGCATTCAGTCCATTGTTCGAGCTTTTGTATAAAAGTGAAATGTTTGCAATGTGCTCGGACTGACCAGCTAGTGGACGTGTTGCTGCTGTGATGTATGTTGAGTCCTTGTTGACAATTCCATTTTGGATGTACTTCTTGTTGGATGTTGTTTGTGAATGAGACCATGTGTAATTGAATTTTACACCTATTTCTCTAAAGAATTTCACTCCATCTACTTCAAATCCGTAAACTAGAGCATTCGAATTCAGAAAGGTTAGATTGTTGTTGCCATGATTGTCCTTTTTAAAGCCTTCTTCTATGGCGTCTGTGATTTTTTTGTAAAAGCCTCCGATCAGTATTTGGTCCAGTTGGGTAGGGTAGTATTGATACCGGATATCATAGTTTTCGGCAACTGCATTTCTCAATGAGTCATTACCTACGATAGCGAATTCACCCCTGTTGTCAACAAACGGAACAATTTCCAAAAATCCAGGTTTGTTAATTGCTTTGTAATACGAGCCTTTTATGTTCCCATTTTGGAGAGTATATTCTATGTTTACACTAGGCAAATTATAAATGTGTTTATTGTCTTTTTTCTGATAATTACCAGGTCTGATTTTGTCAAGAAAAGCATTATGGAATTCCAGATCATAGCCTTGATTCGCTTGCTCATGCCTAAGTCCCCCTATTATTCGAATGGGGTGTATTTGATATTGAATCATTCCGTAAACAGCTCTGTCATTTTCATAGGCATTGAATGTGCCTGGCTGGTTTACAGCACCTTTGGGGTTTTTTATTGTCCAGTTGATGTCGGAATAGTTTGTCCAATCTACTCCTTTCTCTGTTCGTTCATTCACAGGTCCAACAGGGATTAGGGTGTAAGTATTTACAAAACTGTTTCGAATTTTATCACGGTACAGGTAGCCTGTTGAAATTTCAAGGTTCCCACCGAATACCTTGTCAACGTATTTAATGTTCCCATAAAATGCTTTGTCAAGGTCGGAGTTGTGAAACCACTCTCGAGTACTTCCACTAAAATTTACAAATTGTGGTTGTCTCTGGGAATTTTTGAAAAAATTGTCATAAGTTATTGTAGAAAGATCAGGAGTCTGATTGGTTGCTTTTGAATATACAACACTCCAATTAAGGTGGAGGTGTTGGTTGAAAAATCCATGATCGCCCTGCAATGTAGTTGTGAGCAATGACGTAATGTTGTAGTAGTTTCGGTTTTCTATATAGCCTTCGGATGTGCCTGTAGTTGGCACCCAACTGTACTTTAAAGAGGTGATATCTGACTCCCGATTTTGTTTTATTTGATTATTAAAATAAGCCAAATATGCTTTAATGCTATTTGTCCGATTGATGTCGAAATCTATTTTATTGTGTATGCCCATATTTTCTTGTTGCCTGTAATCAAACCTGCGCTCTATTTCAGTTAGGCTAAATTGGTTGGTGCTGTTGTTTGCCTGCTCACTATCAAATATCAAACTACTTTTTCCCCTGTAGGTATTGTTGTAGTTCAAAGCGAGAATCCAACCAAGTCTTTTTTCAAAAAATCGATTCCCAATAGCAAAACCAACTATTGTATTAACTGGGAGCTTAATAATGTTATTGTCCAAATTTGCTTTCGTAAAATCGCTTGGTTTGGCGTCGTATTCTTTTCCATTTATTTCGTAGGGTGACAATAAGGATATTGCATCCGAATTAAACGATCTGAATGGATGGTCATGTAAAATGGTATTGTATCCGCTCGATATATTTGCTTTGATTAATAGTTTATCTGGTGCATTTTTCATGACAATATTCACTGCACCTGCAATAGCATCACTTTCCATATTGGGGGTAAGTGCCTTAGAAACTTCGATTCTATCGACCAGATCTGATGGGAAAATGTCCAAATTGATGTATCTGTGTCTGTCGTCTGTGCTGGGAATCTTTATTCCATTTACCAATGTATAAGAATATCGTTTGTCCATCCCTCTCAAGATGGCATATTCATTGCCTTTGCTCGAGCTTCGGTCGAGAGTGACTCCCGACATCCGTTGGATGACACTTGCTACTTCCATGTCTGGAGACAGTTGGATGGCGCTAGCACTAGTAACATTTAGCAGATTTGGACTTTCACGCTCAGAGAGTCTAGCCGAAACCTCTGTACTTTTATCGGCATGACCGACTACTTCTACTTCATGTAGGCTTTTGGTGTTTGGACCAAGGCTGATGATTAATTCATCTTCCTTTTCATCTTTTTCCTCAGTGTTCAACTGCATTGTACTAGTTTCGTAGCCAATGTGGGTAACAGAAATTGTGTAAACCCCTTTTGGTAGGTGTTTTATTTTGAAACTTCCATCAAGTCCAGTTACAGTTCCAGTGTTTAACTCATTGATTTTTACGATTGCACCTATGAGTGGTTCGTTGGTTTCTTTGTCGATAATCACCCCTTTGATTTTTGAAGCGCTTAAACTGATGGTAAATGTAAATGAAAGTAGGAGGATAAATAAATACTTCGTCATTGTAATGTAAGTGAATCTTGTGTAATTGTATGATGTAGATATGAGAGAACTTAATTGTTTATATTTTTTGAGGAATCTGACAAAATGATGGGTGATTTTTGTAGACAGGAATAAAATGTCTCCATTTTGAGTATGTCGAATTAATTTGACGCAAAAGTAGTCGGGTTATGTGATATATTGGTTACAGGTGTGTTACGTGAGTGTTTCATTGTTGTTAATTATCTGTTGCAGTTAATTATCTGATAATTAAATATTTGTATTCATTTCAAAATTGTCTTGACTGTCATGACGGGTGTGGTGGGTCGATTTGCAGATGTGCCAGATGAAGGATATTCACATAGAAAAAGGGAAGCATTTGCTTCCCCTTTTTTATCTATGTTCTTTCTCTTTATTTTATTTCAGGTCTTACACCAAAGGTGTTTTCTTTCCATACTTCGAGAGCACAGTTGAGTACGAAATCAGTACCAAACTTGTTTTTAAATATGTCCGAGAATATTTTTCGCAATTTAGGCAATGTGTTTGTCCCTGCCAAAGAAGACAATGATGCAGTAGAATTATCATCAAATTTGATGGTAATATCAAACTCGTTAGTGCTGGCTTCGGAGTTGGTGACAGACACAGTCTTGGTCACAGAGAATGAAACGGTAGCCTTAGTTTGTTCTACGTCATTCAAATACACCTTAAATGATTGAGTTTTGTTGGAATTGGTGATACGAGCTAGCTTCACTTTTCCGAACGTCAAGGCATAGTATCGTTCTACGGCATTGGTGTCATTAATATTTGTTTTCTTTCCGATGAACTGTTCTGAGAAAACAGTTTTGTTGGATGAATTAATCAATGTATAAGTTACTGATCCAACTGTATCTTTTGATACTGCCTCAGCTTTTAAAATCACACCATTAGGCAAGGTATATTGCGAAAGGGCATATCTAGGCACTTTACCTTTTACTCCAAATCTGCTCGTGTGCGTTCCAGCCAAATTGCCATTTACAGAAATTGACGAAGTAAGTCTTAGGCTATCTTGCTCATTCGGCGTACCCTGTTTGTAGATGTAGATGAATAAATCACTGACTTTGATGGAATGATCATTCACAGTTGACTTTAAGGTATCAGCCAAGATATATTGGGTGTGTTTCAATCGGTAACTGTTGTAGTTTAGCACAAACGCATCTGCAGGTGTGTTGGCAGTTTTTTTAAAGTGTATTGGCCAACTTGCTTTAGGATATTTTGCCTCCAATCATATGAAAGGTATTGAGTCTTTCTTACAAAACTCGTAGGTTCCTGTTATGGTTGATAACGAAATTACCATTGAATCAGGGTTGAAAGGAGAAGTTGTTGCTGTAGTTTCTAATCTCGGAGCTTTGCGAATTAAGACTAAATTCGGAGAGCTTGTTTCAGATGCCTGAATGACTGAGTAAAGATTGGAACTCAGAATGGTGTTGAGTGTTGAACTGGTTTCAGATGACGATGAGGTTAACTCACTTTTGACATTGGTAGAAACAACTTCTGGTTCAGTCTGTTGAGTGGAGTTTTTACAACTTGTTGTGACAAGGCACAAGGACACCATAGGGAGAAATAAATGTTTTACTTTCATAATCGTTTTTGTTGATAAGGTTAGTACTGATGCGCCAAATGTAGTACTTTTTCTGAAACGACTTCTTGTTTTTGTGTTAAAAATCAGATTACATTGAAAAATATTGCTGCCTATTAGCTTGTGATGTTGTGTTTTTAGGTTTAAATGTACTCCTTTGAGTGACAAATTAGGTTAGGTGAGAACCGATACTATTCTTTTCCGCCAAATCAAAGACTTTGTCAAGTGCAACGATATTTGTGCCACTCAGCTTGGCACCATTGAGCATGGCTTTTGCCACTATGGATGCTTGGATGGGTCGGTATGAGGTAAGTAATCCGAGTTTGTTGAGGGAATGCATAAACA
>CANIXM010000072.1 GCA_947471245.1 Paludibacteraceae bacterium
CCATGTGACAAATAAAATCAATTATAAACACATGAAAAACAATGCATTAAAATTGAATCGCAGATATACCATTTCACTCATTATTGTGGCTTTGTCTGGTCTTTTTATTTCCATATCAGCGTTTTCACAACAAGGGGTGAAAAAATCAAAATCTCCTCTTATGGGCTGGGCCAGTTGGAATCAATTTGGTGCTAAAATTGACGAAACACTGATAAAAACGGAGGTTGATGCTTTGGTTTTTTCAGGCTTATCCAAGGCTGGTTATACGTATTTTAATATAGACGATGGGTTCTTCAATGGCAGATATGCTGATGGCAAACTAAAGATTGACAGTATAAAATTCCCCAGTGGAATGAAATCGCTGGTAGATTATATTCATGCCAAAGGACTAAAAGCAGGATTTTATTCTGAAGCAGGTGTCAATACATGTGGCTCGCAGTGGAGCAATCAACCCGGAGGGGTTAATGGTGGAATGTACAACCACGACCAACAAGATGCTGATTTGTTTTTTAAGGTGTGGGGCTTCGACTTTTTGAAAGTTGATTACTGTGGTGGTCTATATCTAAAACTAGACGAAATGACACGCTACACAGCTATCAAGAAAGCTATAGACAATACGGGGCGTACTGACATCAACTTAAATATCTGTCGCTGGCAGTTTCCAGGCACGTGGGTTACCTCTGTTGCTGATTCGTGGCGTATGTCATTCGACATCAATTTATTTCCTGGGTCAAAACCCCGGTGGAAAAGCATTTTGGACATCATTGATTTAAACAAGTATTTGGCTCCTTACGCTTCAGCTGGCCATTACAACGATATGGACATGCTTGAAGTAGGACGCGGCTTGAGCGCGGAAGAGGACAGAAGCCATTTCAGCATGTGGTGTATTCTTTCATCGCCACTTGTGTTAGGTCTTGAAATAACCAAGTTGACGCCCGAAACCAAAGAAATTATTACGAATGCGGAAGTCATTGCAGTAAATCAGGATACATCTGGCTTACAGGCTCATCTTATAACCGATAATGCCTCTGTCTTACAGGTATGGGCAAAAAACATCAATGGCAAACTCAGCAAAGAACGCGCTGTAGTTTTGTTTAACCGCACGGAAACACCAGCACCAATTTCAGTAAAATGGAACGACTTAAATATCACTGGTCCAGCCTTAGTTCGCAACTTGTGGTCGCATTCCGATTTAGGCAGCTTCGACTCGGTTTATACAGAAACAGTTCCAGCGCATGGAGTAATTATGCTAAAAGTAGTTGGTAAAAAAGCCAAAATACAGGAAGTTTTTGAAGCCGAATATGCATGGATCAACAATTTCAACCTAAGCCAGAATAGTGAAGTTGTATCGGGTCAGGGACGTGTCATTTATGAAGACAAATGCTCGAGCAAAGCAAAAGCAGGATGGTTAGGTAAGAGAGCCGATAACTACATTGAGTTTCGCAATATTTATGCGAATACAGCAGGGACATATAATTTGACAATAACTTACATAAGCCCTGAAAAACAAAGTGCAACAATGTCTGTAAACGGTGTTACGACTGAAATGTCCGATTTCGAATCTAAAAACGGAAGTGAGTTAAGCCAAAAATCGATTGCCATCAAACTAAACAAAGGCTACAATACCATACGATTTTCAAATGCTACAGATTGGTTGCCCGATTTCGATAAAATTCATATCGACCTGAACAGATAGAACGCCTTTCGATCAAAAACCATATATTCCGGCAATTGAAATAAATACATGCAATCGTCAACAATACAATACGACATTATATATGTCCTGCTAATTAACACTTTCGGCATTCAAAAACAAGAAAAACAGAACTTCACACTTCCCTCTGCAATCTCCTACACACTTGCACGTAAGGGAGTCATTGACAGTACCACTCCTCGGCATGTTCCATTTTCGTAGCATTCGCTACCAGCCAGCTCGCGCACAAAGTGAATTGCAAATCAGCGAAGCTTATGCGGGCGCAACACCTGCCAATTACACTGCTTGCCCCGTCTTTACGGGGTCAGCCTACCAATGCACATAGGCGTGTGATATATTTAATTTTTATATCGATACTTTGTCAAACGTTTATCTCCTGTTTTTTCAATGACTTCATTAACTACGGCTTCCTTTAAATCTCTACTGGCAGTTGCAGTTGAGATTTCTTTATTATGTCTTAAATAGTCTTGTCTTGTAAATAATTCATTTCCAATAAAGTTCTTAAAAATGCTTATTCTGTCGATACCAGTTAATGTTTGGTTTTGGGTCTTCAATAAATCTTCTAAAGCAATATCGATTATTTTAAGCATGAATTCAATAAAACTTGTAGATTTCCCCTGATTATCTGATTTTCCAAGAACATCATAATATTCTTGTTGGCGTTCTTTAATAAGTGATTCTATCGGTAAGTATTCAAAAACTGGAGAATAGTCTTTTAATATCATAGTTTGCCATAATCGTCCCATTCTTCCATTCCCGTCAACAAATGGGTGAATAAATTCAAATTCATAATGAAACACACAACTTTTTATTAGCAATATATCGTTGTCGTTTTTTAGGTAATCAAATAAATCTTTCATTAAAGGAAAAACGATATCTCCTGGAGGTGCTACATGTGTGATATTATTTCCTTTCATAATTCCAACCACCGTTCTTCGGAGTTGTCCAGCATTTTCTATTAATGTGTTCATTAATATTCCATGTGCACCACATAAAGAGTCTATTTCATATGCATTAAATTCATTAAGCTTAGAATAAAGTTCGATAGCATTCTTTACTTCAACAATGTCTTTTTGAGGAGCAAGCACTCTTTTGTTATTAATCAAATCCGTAATCTGCTCCACAGTAAGAGTATTTCCTTCAATTTCAAGTGATGATTGAATTGATTTTATTCTGTTTCGTTTTCGTAATTCAGTAGGTGGTTTAATTAGTTTTGCAGATTTTACTTCACCTATCTTTTCTGAAATAGAGGAAGTCAATTTTAAAATCTCACTTGTTATTTCATACGGTGGTTTCATATTCTTCATTTTATGATAATATCATTTGATAGTATCAAAAATAGTCAATTCTGGTGAGATTTCAATGCAGAATCTGTCTGTTTTATGTATACAAAGGACACAACCAATTGAAAAAGGGATATTTACTACTCCTGCTAGCCGTAGCGTTTCGCTACGGCGTTGCTAAAAGCAAGACTACTCCTTGCATATTCCACACAAATTTATCCAACCACTAGTAAATTGTGCCTTGTGCTTGGTTAAAAAACATGGAAGTAAGGAGACTTCCTTTTAGCAACGCCGTAGTGAGACACTATGGCGAACCTGGGTTTTACCCACCGATTTCGTTATAGAACCAATCCTTCAGAACACCGATCTTTGATAAGCAGTTATAGCATTTAAAGAAAGCAATTTCTTATTTACGTATTCGATAAATACATTTTCAAACTTAATGGTTTTTATTAATCTGTAGTCGGTAAGATTTCTATAGCGTAGCACGAAAGTAATCATAAACTTAAAATCACGAAAGCAAAACTCACTATTTTCGTCTTTATAGATATCATTTATAAAGCGGGCATTTAGATGCTGAATTATATATCTTACCTCATCTGAATTGTAATTTGTAAAGGTTTTTACTAATAAAACCATTCTTCGCAAATCAGTTATTAAAGCATCATGATTCGCCATTGTAAGTATGCTCTGTTTGTCACGTAAAACAGAAACTGGATTTATTTCCTGAAAACAAAATAAAGCAAGTGCCTCCGATTTTGTTAAGGTTATATATTGTTCTTGCATTATCTCCCCTCCACTTTTTTATTTCTTCTTCGGACAGGTCGCATAGTTGGTAAACCAATTGATCAAATTCTTCGCCTCTGTAACGTTTTGGTTAACTATACAACCTTTTGGCAACTGTTGTTCATTCATTTCTGTCTGTCAATAATTTAGTTTGTATTTTCAAGTCATTCTCAATCAGTACCAACCTATCCACGATGCACAAATTTATTTTTTTTGAGCCTGAGCAAATGCGGAGCATTCACGAACCCAATTGAAATAAACAATCGTGAGTAATCCCAAAACCTACCAAAAAGGCGGTTACTCGAGCTTGAAAGGCGGAAGCTCTTTTGCAAGCCTTTGGTTTAAGCGTTGGCTCGTGTGGGCTCATGTGGGCTTGCAAATGTGCTTACACCTTAGCTTCTGGTTTTATCTTTTCAAATGTCTCATTAAAATTATTTCTATGCTTTATAATATCCATTCTAATTTTTTTACACAATTCTTCGTCAAATGTTAATCCAGATTCACCATGTTTAAAATATTCTCTTCCTGTCTGCTCATCTTTTAATAAAACAGCATGAGCAAATTTGTTTCTCATTGAATTTATCTCCTCTTTATACTCTTCTGAAAAATCTTTAATATTTAAACCTCCTAGAATTTGGCCAAGTGTTCTTATTTTATAATCCGCACTAAACACGAAATTGTCTTTTGTCAATGACAAAAATTTACCTGCTTCTCTACATTCATTTACAAATTTGTTTTTGGAATTATATAGTTCGTTTAGCTCATCATAAATTTTGGGAGCTAGTTCGTCAAAACTTATGTCTTTCGATTTTAATGCTAGTTTTATTATATCCAACATTTGCATATCCAAAGTACTTGTTTCATTCATTATCATTCCCCTCATTGCAACAATGTGTTGGAATTTTTTAATTGTCAAATCAATTAGTTTGATTGCCCTGTCAATTACTGCTTCATTGTGGTCTCTGATAATGCTCTTACGAGTATCTACAAATGTAATTCTATCAAGTTTAACGGTATCCACAACTTCTCCTTGTGCTGAATAAAACATGATTTCAGTAAAAATCGAATTCTTTTCTCGAACTTCTTTAATAATTAAATCTCCATCACGAGTGTTGTTAGCAGTATCATTTAAGTGATAATCAGTAAGGATTAAATCAAAGGAATCGTCAAGATGATAAAAGAATTCTTTTTCATCTTTTACTGTAATTACAATCGGATTAAAACCTTGTTCAAATAAGTGTTTCTTAATTTCTGAATCATATTGACCGTCAATAATTACATCCATTTTGTCATCTAACCAAAGTATTTTATAATCTAGTTTCATGATACAATGTTATTTTAAATGTTGTTCCAACTCCTTTTATTGATTCAGCAACAATTTCTCCACTTAATTTTTCAATTATATCTTTTGCTTGATAAAGTCCTATTCCCGAGCCCCCTGTTGTTGTGTAGCCTAGTTCAAATATTCTTTTAAGATTTTCGTACTCAATCCCCTTTTTACCATCGTCTGCAACCTCAATAAGCAGGGTTTCTTTTTTCTTTGAAAAAGTAAATGATATTTTGCTAGCTCCTGCTTTCTCTGAATTTGAAATTAAATTATCGATTAGAGTTGTTATCTCTAATGGACGAATTTCTTTTACATACTCAATCTCACCTTTTGTTTTTACTTCAATTTTTAATTGAGAATCGATAATTCTATCATCGGCAATATAGATTTCATTTAAATAGCCAATCATAAACTCAACAATATCTCTTTCTATTTCACTTGCTTTCAGATTAAAGTTTGCTTTAGTTACAAAGTTTGCAATTGAATTAATTTTTGCAGACTCAAGAGCCATAACAGTAAGGTGCTTCCGTGTTGTATCATCTATTGAATTAGGATTTAAATGCTTCAATAGCAATTTGATATTCCTGTTTATTCTACTCGAGGAATGAAATATTTGATGCTGTAAGCCGATTATTCTCTCTTTGTCTGTTCCAATTAATGCACCTTGCCAAGACCCTTTTTTCTTTTCTGCTTCTAATTCATTTGTAATACTTTCATTTTCAACTAACTTTTCAAATGCCTCATCCTCCGCTTCATCCTTAATTTTTTCAAGATTAGAAATTTTCTTTTCTGCCTTTTCTATTCCCGTTAAAACTTCCTGCTTATCGAAATTATCATTGGTTATTTTCTTTTTGATATCAGATAGGACACTCCTTGCAGAACCTTCTTCCTTAGCTTCTAGTATTTGAAATAAATCTGGTGCATATTCAATTGAAATTAGGCTTTTAGATTTTGACAATTTTGAAACAATATTTTGAAGAGCAATAACTCTATCGTGTTCATCCAAATTAATATAATCATCTTCTGATAAATCTTTGCCCCAGTCAGATACCTCAACAATATATTTTTCAAGTCTTTTTAAAGTTGTGTAAAACCATTCATATAACTCATTATACGTATGTGTTTTTATAAGTCCGTCTCCACGACTTGAGGTTTCTCTTAATTCGTCATTAATGCCATGAATATCAATATAGCCGATAACTTCTCTTGTTCCTAAGAATCTTGTTCTACCTTGAGCTTTTCTATTATCCATTTTTAACGGGTCTTCACCTCTTTCACCGTATGGATAAATTCTTAATCCATTTTTATAAACAAAAATGTGACCATATACAACTGGCTCAATCCCCATTCTTCTTGTAAAAGTTGACTTAGCAGATTGATTTAAATAATAGATTGTAAAATCAATGTTTTTAAGGTTTACAAGTTGGTTTTCTTCCTGAATTTTATAGACAATTTTACCTCCTTCAAAAAGGGTTGTAGTTATTATATTTTTATTTTCCGAAGAAACTTCGGAAGTTATTTTAGTCGTTTTTAAATCAAGAGTTTCAAAAATAAGGTTTTCAACATCCCCATTAACTATATCTTTATAAATTGCTTCTTTAGAGAGCTTTTTTTTACTCCCAATTTCTTTTAATCTTTCATCTTCCTTTTTTTCAGAGTCCACAACTAAATTAATTCTGAATGAATCCTCTGAACTTTTAGTGTTTGGATTTACTAGTTTAGCTAGTGCACTTTTAAGTTTTAATAGTTTATCTCTATCCCATTCACTTCTCAGATTTGTAATTTCAAGTACAGTCCCTTTTGCTTTGCTGTAATTGCTTTTGGGTATTGTATCGTGTATAACACTGATATTTACAAATTCATCATTCAAATTTCCTTCAAACTTTTCCCAATCTGTATATAAGACCTCTACTCTGGGGTTTGATTCTTCTTTAATTGTTTCCAAATAAAGATTGGTTCCAAGTCTGTCGCATGAAAACCGACCAATTCCTTTGGCTCCAGCATATGCTCTTTTGACTTTTATCTTATCCCGATAGCTATAGCTATCTTCTTCAGTTCCTTCTTTTTTAGCAGAATATGCAACAAATAACCATTTATTAATTAGGTCGTCATAATTCATTCCCTTACCATCATCTACAATGGTAATTTTCTTGAATTTATTTTCTGTTTTTTCAAATATTATATCAACATTTGAAGCATGGGCATCATAGGCATTTTTAACAAGTTCAAATACAGCAATGAAATCGTCATTGATTAAATCACGCCCAATTATATTTTTTAACGCAGCACTTATTTTAAATTGCAATTGATGTTCCATTAGCCTATCAGTTGTTTTAGAACCAAACCGCTTTGCTCACCAAAAAGTGGCGGTATTGCGTTTCCGATTTGTGAATATCTAGGAACTTCTTGCGTTCTGAGTTTTCCTCCAGTTGTATATTTTCCTTGGAAATGATACCAGTCAGGAAATGATTGAATTCTTGCATATTCTCTTACTGTCAAAATTCTAGGTTCAGAATAATGAATATAGTCATCAGGCAATGTAGTGATTGTTGGGCTTTTATCGTTTTTGTCTAATGGAATTATCGTATGCTTTTTAATATTAAAACGTTCTCTTGTTTTAGCATCAATATCTTTGTTTTTTCTGCAAGTTTTTAAAATCACATCGAATTTCTCAATAATATCTGGTCGATGTTTTGGAAAACGATGACTATCAGCAATTTCATTTTGGACACCTTCTCTCATCAAA
>CANIXM010000073.1 GCA_947471245.1 Paludibacteraceae bacterium
GCAGTCCCTGTCAACACAAAAATTCCTGCTCCAATCACACAGCCCACTCCGAGCAAAGTCAAATTGACCGGGCCAAGATGCCGTTTCAATTTATTATTTTTACTATCGGCTTGCTTTTCTAGTTGCGATAGTGACTTAGTAATAAATAAGTTTTTCATTTTGATTTTAGTAATTTTTTTAACAATTTGATACTACAAAAGTAAGGCTTTTATTTAGCACAATAACGTTTTGATTTGGAATTCTATGAAAACACAATAGAACGCTTGGCTATGAAGCGCTAATTCTATCCTTTAAAAAATAATTAATCAAAAGTAATGCTTGATTGCTGTTGTTGTGAGCTGACAGCCTTACTCCACTTTTAGTTTCTTTAACAACTTAACGAAGTCACTCAAATGAGTTACTAAACTCTCGTAGCTCATTTTTTTAACTTCACTCATTTTCAACGAAGTCGCAATTCCGTCTCCGTCATACTCAAACCTCACGTGTCTAAATGATTGGAGAATGAAATCAATTTCCTTGTTGTCCCAAGTGTCCAAATGGTCATAGTTTGTCTTTGCAATTACTCGAAGTCTACCGCTTACAACTTCACAAATCATATTATAATTATCAAATTGTCCCACGCCATTTACTTTGGAAAGGAACCATTTGCTTTCCTTTCCAGTCAGGTCTTTTCTAAATCCATTTTTAAATAATTCATTCATCGGCTTACTGTCAAAGAATTTCTCAGTTCTCCGATATTCAATGTAATTCTGAATTGTCTCAAGTACTATTGAGAAAGTCGGCAGAATAAATAAAGTCATTATTAGTCCGAGAATAAAGTCGGTACCAATGAAACAATTACCACTGTCACATTTGTAGTATGTCCAAACACACAACGCTGTCGTCAGGATAATAGCTGTCCACTTGAATGTCCTTATTAACTTGTCCTTATTCAGTATGATATAATCTTTCATTGATTGTCCGAGTTGTCTTGAGTCTGGCTGCACACAACGACCGAGACTATGGGCAGTAGCCGATTGGCGGGCGTATTCTCTGTTGCACTACGATGAAGTGAATGCCTGAGAAAAACCTCCAAAACACTACAAATTAGGCTATTGTCCCATAGGCGTGTGTTACCAAATCGTGCATTGGTTGTATAGAATTGGTTTTATTTCTTATATTTCTTTCATTTTCGCCCAGTAAGGCAACAATTTCTCACTTATTATTCGGATCACTTCTTCAAATTCGAGTTCCTTGTCTCTGTTGATTTTGTTTAGAAATGCTGTCCAACTTCTTTTCCTCTGAGTATTTGTAGCAAAGTCTGCTGAAAAAAGTGCATGATTCTCTGTATATGTGGTTACCCTGTTTTCAAAGGTTGCTATAATTGCTTCTTCCAATATATCGTTATCAAATTCGTTGTCAGTTAATAACTTGTAAACATCATAGAAATCCTTCATTCGACTATTTGCTACCGATAATGCTATCATTGCTTGAAACTTTTCGGCGATTACTGTTTCTTTTGAATATGCTTGTATAATAGGAACTTGCATTTCTTCCAACAGTATTGGATATTCCAATTCTTGAACAACAGGAATCACAATATCGCCAAAACCAACATCAACTTGTATTCGTTGTCGAACGGTGTGAAAAGTCGCATCGATATAAAGTCTAACACCGTTATACTTGTCTTGTTGGGTTATTAATTCACCGACAACACTTTCCGGAATAAATGTTACTTCATCTTCTGATTCTACGGCACATATTTGCCTAAAAACTTTACAAAGTACCTCTATTTCATTCGATATTTGTGTTCCAAGTAAGTCAACATCTATTGTAGGGCGACTTTTTAGACCTTGCATGGCGTAAATAAATGCACCACCTTTCAGAATCAATTGCTGAGAATAATCAGAGACCGAAATCCGATATAATAATCGTTCGTGTAAGAAACGGATAATGATAAGCTGAAAATCAATTCCTTCTTTTTTAGCTAAATTGAGCAATCTTGCTCTTATTGAAACTGCTCTGTTGCTCATAGCATCACGTTGAAATATTGGTTCAACACTGTCGAAACGCGCATATTTTCTGCATATTTCATTAGTTTGTCCAAATTACGGTCTTTTCTTTTCAGGTAATTTCTCAATACTTCGGAAGTTATGTCTATTCCCACTTTGTTCCGGTAACGAATGGCATCGCACACCGATTTTTCAATGTCATAAATTGTAATTTCTTCTCCATTGAAGGTTGTTTTCATTACTCCTGTTTCATAAAACCTTTTCTCCCAATAATACAATTTAATAGGAGGATAATCTGGCAAAAGCACTTTGTTTTTTGCTAGTATGGCAATATGAATTTCTGTTGGAGTTTGAGTAGATAGCTCATAATACCTCCAAGCAGAAAAAAGACAAATTACGGCTTGAGGTGCTATTCTGCAGACTTCACCCCAACTGGCTTCTTCGGCAAAATCAACATGACGATACAAACCACGTTTTATTTGAACCACTTTTTCGGTTTCTAACAAAGTTTTCAGCTGATAGTAAAGCGATCTATTTCCACGGATAAGTTTTGATGTCAAATATCCTTTGTTTTTCGCAAATATTTCATCTATTGTTTCCATTGCGTATAGCTTTGCACAAAAATACGGAGAATAATTATTATTACCGTGCTTTTGTGCAAAAATTATATAAAGCAAGAATCAGTTGACACAGCTTTATATTTTGACTTCATTTCCATTTCCACCCTTTGTAACTCCAATCGTACTTTTTCTCTCGACCAAATTGACCGAAACAATTTAAACATCTCCAACTTCTGAGGCCATTTCTTTAAGTTGGTTTTTGAGAATCATACTCCAAATTCCATCTGTGCAAAGTAGAAAACGGTCACCTTCATTGTAGCTAAGATTATTCGTAATTTCAATATTCTATGTCAGTTTTGTTCCCAATGAACCAGTAAATAGCTAGATGTTCTCCAAGTGTTATACAAAATTCATTTGTGACTTTTGGGGTTTATTTTCAGTCAATGCAGTATTTTACATAAAAAAAGCAGTAGTAAAGTTGAGAATATCAACCGTACTACTGCCATGAATTTATGAGGATACCTTAGTTTTTTTCAACATAAGCCAATACTTCGCCTTTACGAACAATATCACCTTGATTTTTCTCCACTCCTACTATTCTACCATCACAGAAACTTCCGATGTGCTCCAAACCATAATTGGTTTGAATGGTGCAAATAGTATCAAATTCTTTGACTATTTTACCGTGTACAGGTTCTACCGACTTTTCATTAAAATCAAGTTCCCAAATCACACGTCCAGTAGCATTTGACACCACAGGTTCTGCATTTGGATATTTCAATTTGCGGATATCAGGAATTTCAATGGCCGATTTGGAGTATTTTTCTTTAATTGCTGCTTCCAACTCTGCTTCGAATCGTTTTTTCGCATCGCCGGATTTATAGTCACGATATTGCTTTTCGTGCATTGCAAATTCAAACAATTCTTCATCGTCCTTGCCTCTATCCCATCCGTTTGCTTTCATTTCTTCAATGTATTTCGGCAATTCGTTAGGGTAATTGGACTGAGGGTCACCTACAAAGAACTCATACCCATTTTTCTTTGCCAACTCAATGATTTCTGCATCCAATTTGCCTGGCAACTGACCAGCTTTACCCAAAATCATATCCCAAGCATTTTTATCTATCATGCTCCAACGTGCTTGACCTTTTTCCATAAACATTACATTCATCAACGCAATGTTTTTAACGTATTGGCTATAAGGTGTTACCAATGGTGGATTACCCAGTTTAGGCCAAATATATTTCACTTCATCAAATAGTTTTACCAGCAATTCATCTTCTGTCAATTCAGTCTTACTATTTTGCTTCAAGTAAGCATTAATATTTGCATGTACTGGTTTCAAGTCGGCCATTAGTGAACCCATCATACCACCTGGTAGTCCACATCCAATTAATAATGA
Organism: Paludibacteraceae bacterium; assembly: GCA_947471245.1. Lineage (GTDB taxonomy): Bacteria > Bacteroidota > Bacteroidia > Bacteroidales > Paludibacteraceae > Paludibacter. Next base: position 3,954 of record CANIXM010000073.1, read on the forward strand.
GGTCATAAACTTATTACGCTCATCAATAAAATAACCCAAGAAATCGTCCACAAAGCTTTGAGTCAATCGACGGGCTTCCATATAGGCGTTCATGTTGATTTCAGGCACTTTAAATCCAGCATCTTTCAACATGGCTTGAATAGTAATCACATCAGGGTGAACCATTCCCCACGAAAGTGGTTCCATGGCTACATCCAAGTAATCACAACCTGCCTTAGCTACTTCCAACATGGATGCCACCGAGAAGCCTGGTCCTGAGTGACCATGATATTGAATGATTGTATCTGGATGTGCTGTTTTAATGGCTTTTACTATTTTGCCCAACATTTCTGGACGACCGATACCAGCCATATCTTTCAAACAAATTTCATCAGCACCAGCTGCAATCAATTGTTCTGACATATTGATGTAGTATTCGGCAGTATGCACTTCGGAGTAGGTAATACACATGGTAGCCTGTGCTATCATGCCTGCTGCCTTAGCATATTGAATAGAAGGAATAATATTTCTAACATCATTCAACCCACAAAAAATACGAGTAATATCTACACCTTGCGATTTTTTCACCTTATACATCAATTCACGTACATCAGCTGGAACAGGATTCATGCGCAATCCATTCAAGCTTCTATCCAACATGTGTGTTTTAATGCCAGCATCGTTGAATGCTTTTGTAAATGTACGTACTGCATCATTAGGATTCTCACCGTACAATAGGTTAACCTGCTCTGAAGCGCCACCATTGGTTTCAACACGAGCAAAACATCCCATTTCTATAAGCACAGGTGCTATCTTAGCTAATTGATCCTTGCGTGGCACATATTTGCCAGACGCTTGCCACATGTCTCGATAAACAAGACTGAATTTAATTTCTTTCATATTTTCGTTGATAATTTATTATTAGCACACTTCAGAAAAGTGAAAAAACAAAAATATAAAGCAAAAGCAAATACTTAAAATTCACCATTTTACATTTTCATCTATCCACATTAAATCACTCTATAAATATCCGAATTATTTTTTGATTGACAAACTAAATAAAGAAATATTTCTCTAATAAAATTTCTTTCACTTTGAGGGGCAGTTTTCCAAACGAATGGAAATAAAAATCGGTTCTATAACGAAATTAGGTGGGTGAAACCAAAGAATGGAAATATAACCACAAAAGGTCACAAAAAAAACTTAACACATTGAACACATTAAGAAATTCAGTCATTAAAAAGTAAGGACACATAGTTTGCCTTTCGGCAAATTGGCTTGTGTGACAAAGAGGAAATAAACCACAAATACATTTTTTGAACACGAAGACACAAAGACACAAAGTCGCTAAGAAAAACTCTAGAGTTTTTCTCGTTGCGTTCTTAAATTTTTCGCAATGAAAAGTGATAAATCAGACTTAGTGTCTTCGCGTTTAGGTTTTCAAAATAGAAGATTTGTACCAAACAAGATGTAGAGATGTCGCATGGGCGTCTGATAAAGCATTTTTTGAACGTAAAGGCGCTAAGTTGCTATTGCCAAGGCATTAATATCGTGTACCCACCCAAAACGTTTAGAGCCAAAAAATGCCTCATCGAAGAGGCATTTTTAAAATCAAATATTTCTTACATTTATTTTAACCATCAAGTCTATACTTGTGACCTAAAACCACTTACTTCAAAATCTTAAACTTCAAAATCTTTCCACTCCAAGGCTTCATAGTAGTTCTCAACACATCTGTTGCACTTAAAATCACATCTTCATACACAGCAGTTTCGTCTAACAAATCGACACAACTATGCTTTTTATATTCCTTCAAACCAAGATATTCGAAAGCGTCGTGAGGTATAACAATTTCTGTTTCAAGAAATTTATCATCGAAATTCACCACCACCAGCACCAATTGATCCTTATGCATTCTCAAAAAAGCATACTGTTTGTGCGAATTAAACTTAGGATTCTGAATATTGGCATAGGCCAAATCGAACATCAACCCATCAGTTATAGCTTTTTCCTGTGTACAAATATGTAACAATTTTGAATAAAAATGTCTAAGGTCTTTCTGATCTTGATTTAAATGTGCACCATCAAATGCACCATTATTTGCCCATGACTGAATAGTTTTCAACCCCCAATAATCAAAAATCGTAGTTCTTCCATCCATACCTGAGTATCCCTCAGCTTCCATGCCCAACTCACCCAACTCTTGCCCAAAATAAATCATCACTGGTGCCTTAGTTAGTGTCGCCGAAACAATCATTGCTGGATGTGCATAAAAACCAGTTCCGGAAAAAAATCCAGAACCAATGCGTTGTTCATCATGATTTTCTAAAAAATTGAGCATCACATGTTCCAACCCTCCTAATTTTTGCCACACAGCACTGATATTAGTAGCTGCCAAATTTCTACTAGCCACATTTCTCAACAAATCATACATGCCTACTTTATCATACAAGAAATCAAATTTCCCGTGAACCACATAATTATCGTACAGTGATGGATTATAAACCTCTGCAACAAACACCAGTTTTGGGTATTTTGCTTTAACCTGTGTCAACGCCCAGTTCCAAAACTCCACAGGCACCATTTCAGCCATATCACATCTGAAACCATCCACTTTCTTAGAAGCCCAAAAAAGTAAAATATCGCGCATTTTGACCCACGTATCAGGTATTGGGTCAAATTGTTTCTCACCACCGCCCTTGTAATTAACACCATAATTCAACTTTACTGTCTCATACCAATCATAAACCGATGGGTTAGAGGTAAAATTATCATTACCTGTAGCTTTAGCTGGATATTCCTCGTAACCTTGCGCATCAAATTGCGGACGAAAATGCTCTCCAGGCAAATAATAGAAATTGTTTAATGGTGAAAATGCCCAATCTGGATTATCTGTTTCACCCAAATCCTTTACTCCCTTTGGTTTCACATCTGAGTGATAATTTCTAGCCACATGATTGGGAACAAAGTCAATGATGACCTTCATTCCAGCATCATGGGTACGCTTTACCATGTTTTCAAACTCCTCCATACGTGCTGGTACATTTTCTGCCAAATCCGGATCTACATCATAAAAATCCTTTATAGCGTAAAATGATCCAGCCTTTCCTTTTACCACACCTGGATGATCAGGTTGGATGCCGTATTGAGAATAATCCGTTTGTGTAGCATGTTCTATTACACCTGTGTACCATACATGAGTCACACCCAATGCTTTTATCTCTGACAAAGCCTTAGCTGTAAAACTATTGAATTTTCCACATCCATTCTCCTCAATACTACCATTATATTTATTGGTGGTAGTATAATTCCCAAACAACCTTGGTACGACTTGATAAATTACAAATTTCGACATAATAAACAAACATTACTATATTATGAAACTACTTTAAAGGAACTCCTACAAAGATAGAAAAACAGATGAATAATACAAGACTATAAAATAAAAATTATTAGGTAGAAAAATAAACAAAATTAGAATCAACTATGTTACATTTGCAAAACATATCATAATTAACAAACATAAAATTAATTTATCATGGCAACAGTACAATTCAAAGGTAATGATGTTCAAACAAACGGTCAACTCCCAGCAGTGGGTAGCGTTGCACCAGATTTCGTTTTGGTAGGAAGTGGATTGCAAGACGTTAAACTTAGTGATTATAAAGGAAAAAAAGTTGTTCTAAACATTTTTCCAAGTATAGACACTGGCACATGTGCTGCTTCAGTAAGAAAATTCAATCAGGTAGCTGCATCTAAACCAAACACAGTAGTCATTTGTATTTCAAAAGACTTACCTTTTGCACAAAGTAGATTTTGTGGTGCTGAAGGAATTGAAAATGTAATCACTGTTTCAGATTTCCGTGCTGGTTCTTTTGACAATGACTATGGC
>CANIXM010000074.1 GCA_947471245.1 Paludibacteraceae bacterium
ACATGGGCAAAAACTGGTTGGTGTATCTGGCAAAAAAGTGCGAATTACAAAATCGACTCTAAAAGCACGGACTATGATATTTATGTAGGAAGCCTACAAGAACTGTGTAAGTAAACTGGAAGGAGGGATTATTCATTAAAGAAAGAAAAAAAAAAAAATGGCTCTATAACGAACGAGGTGGGTAAAACGCAAGCAGAAAACTAAACCACAAAAGGCACAAAAGAACCCTTTATAACACATGTAACACATAAAGCTATTTAGACAACAAAAGCTAAGAACACACATAGTTTGCCTTTCGGCAAATTGGCTTGTATTACAAAGAAAAAATTAAACCACATAGAAACAATAGTTAGGGACAGAAATTTCACCTACGGCTTCGATAAAACATTTTTTGAACACAAAGGCAGAAAGACACAAAGTCGCTATCGCCGTAGGCAATATATCGCAAAGCAAATATCACGAAGCAAATATCACGAAGTATATATCGCGCAGCAAATATCGCCGCAGGCAAAAAAAACAACTTAAACAGATGGAAAAAATTTTAAACTACATCACACTTGCATTGATTCTTGGTGCTGGAGCTTGGTACTATTTCGATAGGCAATCTCAGCAAGCTTCATTCAAAAAACAACTTGACAAAATTGAGCAAACAAGACTCAACCTTGAAGACTCAATCACCAAACTGAGAACATACACCATCAGCCGTGACACCATGCTTCAAGATGCAATTCAGGAGAACAACAAAATAGTGGATCAACTCAACCAATCTCTGAAAAAAGTCAATGCTAGCACTTCCATCATTGACAAAAAAATTAAAGACAACAAATCAAAAATTGACAACCTCTGGAATGAAAACTAATTCAACAACAAGTAAATTGCTCATCCTTATCGCTTGGATGACCATTCACAGCATCTCTATGCTGGCACAAAAAGACAGTAGCTTTGTCATCCTACGAAATGGCGTTGCAGCCACTTTCCCCTTCAAAACATACTCATCGGCATCGCAGATGAAAACCGCCACAGGGCAATCATTTCCAGCCTACACGTTTGACAGCAAGCAGTTACAGCGCATCAACGAACTGCTGGTTTTATTCAGCCAAAACGAAACCAATTACAACCAACTGAGAGTGCTTACGGCAAAAAAAGACTCTATCATTCAGTCCAAAATAAGCATTATACAACAAAATGACAGTTTGGAAACTCAACGTACCAAAAACTATAAAAGTGCATTTACACAACTGTCTGACCTCAACAAAAAAATGGATGCAGACTTGAAAGCTTGTGAACAACTAGCCATAGCTACAAATAGAAATAAAACAAGAAACACCATTTTAGTTGGAGCTGGATCACTAGCGGTGGGGTTGTTGCTAGGGCTGGTGATAAGGTAAGGCGAGTAGAAACCGAACACAGAATCTATACCCTTATAACTGCTTAGTAGCAATAAGACTTTGTGATTGAGTAGATCTGATTGAGTAGATTTAAACAAGATCGTATGCCTCTTATACACTAAAAAGCCCAACCACTTAGTGGCTGGGCTTTGAGGAAGTAAAAACTGAATTCTTATTTTTTAGTATAAACAAACGTCTCCTCACCTACTTTTACAGTGATAGTTTTATCCTTAATTGTACCTGTCTCGGTTGTTGTCGTTGTTTTATCCATAAAAGTACTTGTCTTAGTAATAGTAATGGCATTTTTACTAGTCGTATATGTCATTATATCATCTGATTTTGTCGCAGCAGCTTCAGATTTCGATTTCGTCCATTGTTCGACTTCTTTAGTAGTTGTGAACTTTAACTCGGTGTATTCTATTTCAAATACAGTATATGCAGCAGGTAAAGAGGTACATCTCCATGTAGTACCTTTCAAATTGTTTGGATCAGTGTAGTCTTCAGAACAAGAGAAGGTCATCATTGCTACTACAGCAATCATCAACGGAAATAATTTTCTTAAATTTTTCATGCTTTTTTTGTTTTTTTGTTAGTAAATAATTGTTTGATAATTAATTGATTTTGAATATAAAGGTTATTTCTTCTTTACAAGGATTGAATAAACACAACCAACCATATAACTTTGATTTATGTTATAGTTTTTTCCGTTTTTCCAAATTGTAGGTTGTATAGTACCAACATTGCCACAGGCAAAGATATCATTGCCGCTTACAACTATTGACAGCAATTCGGTGTTCACTCTTGGGTCTGGATTACTAACAGCTAAGCTAACTCCATTTTTCCAAATCCTTGGACTTGAAACATAACTAGAGTTCGACTCATATCCACACACATACACATCTGAACCTGACACAAATACACAGTTTGCCACCGCCTTATTCTTCCCATCTGTCAATTTGGTGGGCACACCATTTTTCCAAACAATTGCCGTATCTGATTTATACCCTGCAGCGTATACATCATTACCATTTATAACTATCGATTTAATTTCGGAATGAAACGTGGACTCTTTTTCAATCACCATTTTTTCTCCATTTTTCCATAGAACCAAATCCCACCCATCATGACCACCCACATACACTGAATTTCCAGATACGTACACTGAATTTGCAGAAGAACTAAAATTGCCATCTTGATCCAATCGTTGACGTTGACCATTTTTCCACAAAACTGCAGAGTCTTGATCTTCACCTGCTACATAAACATCCTGACCTGAAACAAACACAGAATTACCCTTAGCTGAATTTGACGAATATCCGTTTGATTGGCCTAACGACAGACTTGAAGCCACAGAGTTTTTCCACAGCTTCACCAAGTTTACAGTTGGCGATGTATTCTTTACCAGTTCAGAACCTGTTACATAAACATCGGTTCCGGATAAAAAAATCGAATTGCCTATTGATGTGTTACTCCCATCGGACAAACTGGTGGCAACACCGTTCTTCCAGTATTTAGCAATACCACCTTCTTTTCCTACCACATACACATCCACATCCGAAGAATAGGGTTCATTAATAGTTGGCGTATTGGGCTGTGGGATTACATCATCATCTTTTTTACAAGAGGACAAAAACGATAAAAAACAAAGTGTTGAAACGATAAAAGTTTTAATTCTGAACATAATTTGAAATTTTGGTTACATTAAAAATTCGTGTTTTTAGAAAACAACTAACTCATGGCACTTTAGATGACACAATGGTAAGACATTTCAATCCCATTACAACCCTATACAGAACCTCTAATTTTAACACAACTTAACAAATCTATTTGACTGAACTGAATTTTCGCAACAAAAAAAACCGACGAACTAAACACTAAAAGCATTTAATCCGTCGGTTTTATATTATCTAAAAGTGTAATCTACACTATCTTCTTAAATAAATTCTTCATATTTACAGCATCACCGATTATTTGTTGAAGGTCGGCGATTTTAACGCGTTGCTGCTCCATGGAGTCGCGATGGCGAATGGTCACGCAGTCATCCTCCAGCGTTTGATGATCTACGGTTACACAAAACGGTGTGCCCACTGCATCCTGACGGCGATAACGCTTTCCGATAGAGTCTTTTTCATCATAGGTGCATTTGAAGTCAAATTTCAAGCTATTGATAATCTCACGTGCTTTTTCGGGTAATCCGTCTTTTTTCACCAATGGAATGATGCAAGCCTTTACTGGAGCCAAGACAGGTGGAAGTTTCAGCACCACACGGCTATCGCCACCTTCCAGCGTTTCTTCGCAATACGAAGCTGCCATGATAGACAGGAACGTGCGATCCACGCCGATGGATGTTTCGATTACGTAAGGCACATACGATTGGTTCAATTCTGGATCAAAGTATTTGATGTTCTTGCCCGAGAATTTTTCATGACTGCTCAAATCAAAGTCGGTACGTGAGTGAATACCTTCCACTTCTTTGAATCCAAATGGCATTTCGAACTCAATATCGGTAGCCGCATTGGCATAGTGAGCCAGCTTGTCGTGGTCATGGAAACGGTATTTGTGGTCACCCAGTCCGAGGGCTTTGTGCCATTTGAGACGGAACTCTTTCCAGTGCTCAAACCATTTCATCTCTTCGCCCGGACGAACAAAAAACTGCATTTCCATTTGTTCGAATTCGCGCATACGGAAGATAAACTGACGAGCCACGATTTCGTTACGGAATGCCTTACCTATCTGTGCTATACCGAAAGGAATTTTCATCCGTCCGGTCTTTTGTACGTTGAGGAAATTGACAAAAATACCTTGAGCTGTTTCGGGGCGAAGGTAGATTTTCATTGCTCCGTCGGCGGTAGAGCCCATTTCGGTGGAAAACATGAGGTTGAACTGACGGACATCAGTCCAGTTGCGCGTGCCGCTGATAGGACACACCACTTCGTAATCCTCAATGATTGCCTTCAATGCCACCAAGTCACTATCATTCAGTGCTTTCACAAATCGACCATGAATCTCATCGCGTTTAGCTTGATTTTCAAGTACGCGCTCGTTGGTAGAACGGAACACCGTTTCATCAAAACTGTCACCAAATTTCTTGGCAGCTTTTTCTACCTCTTTGTTGACTTTGTCGTCATATTTTGCCAGCAAGTCCTCTATCAACACATCGGCACGATAGCGTTTCTTGCTGTCTTTGTTGTCTATCAACGGGTCATTGAAAGCATCTACGTGACCAGAAGCCTTCCACGTAGTGGGGTGCATGAAAATGGCGGCATCTATACCCACCACATTTTCATTGAGCAACACCATACTGTCCCACCAGTATTTCTTAATGTTGTTTTTCAGTTCCACACCATTCTGACCATAGTCGTACACGGCACCCAGACCGTCGTAAATTTCGCTCGATGGGAACACAAAACCGTATTCCTTACAGTGAGCAATTAATTTTTTAAAAACATCTTCTTGTGAAGCCATATAAATATGTAAAAAGCCCCCTAACCCCCAAGTGGGAAATCAGAGAAAGTTAGTATTCCTATTTTTCAACGTGCAAAGATACTCATTTATAAAAAACTATTCAACAATACTACCATACCAAAAACACACATTTCTTTGGAATTATGCAGAATCATACAAATTACCCACTAGTCACTCAGCGTTGGCTTCACTCAAATTCTGAAAAATTATGAATAATACTTATTTGTCATGAAAAACGCTTATTATTCTCAATATTTTATGAAAAACACTTATAACCTCATGGATTTACACCGAAATATGAAAGCACTCGAATAAAAAAACCGAACAGTTAAAAAACTGCTCGGTCAATAATCACACATTGAATCACATATCAGCAACTACAGTAATTGTGTCAGTATTAATAGATGAATTTGGTGCTACTATCATTAATCGTTAAGATATATACTCCGTGTTGAGGCAATGTAATTGCCACTTCATCTGAGATAATTTTACCTTCATAAATAATAATACCATCAACAGATGTAATGGTTATTTTCCCATTGGTCGGGATGTTCTTTATTACCACCTTATTGTCAATCACAGATATGTCGCATTTACTTAATTCAGGTTGGGAAATAGCAGATGACCCATCTTGTTCAACAATGTTAGTAAATACATTCCAGCCATATGCAGCTTGATAAAGTGATTTGGATCCTTTAGGTACGTAAAGCGTGCACTTTGTAAAGTTAACACCCTCAAATAGCAATGAATGATCATCAAGTAATACTGGTGTAGTGCGATTGACAGTAACTTTGGTTAAGCCAGTCCATGCAAATGCTGATGTGCCAAGTGATTCAATGGTACTAGGTATAGTTACACTTGTCAACAGGCTGCATTGTCTAAATGCTCCGGCATAAACTCCTTTTACTCCTTCTGGAATAACAACTGAGCCTGATAAACCACTTTGCTGGAAGGCGAAATATCCAATGGTTTGGAGTGAATTAGGGAACGTGATGGATTTAAGTCTGCTTACAGATGTAAATGCATTGGTAGGTATCTCATTATCAGGATAATCACTGTCAATGTACATTTGAATGGTCACATCTTTGATGTCAATTTTATTCAAAGATGGCATACTAGCGTTCATTGTTGCAAAATCACGTTCGTCAATTTGTCCTGTAATAGTTAGTTCATTGACAGAGCTCAGCTCAGATGGAGAAAGGGCAGTAGCAAGTGAACCCGCAGTACAATTAACAGATTTCTTTACTTGTGCATTGAGAACATTCAAGCCCAAAATAAATAGGCAAATAAAAAATTTACTTTTCATGATTTTAGATTAAAGGTTTATATTTAAAAAATGTAACAAAAATATTATTTACGTCCGAGTGTTTTTCCCCCTTTTTTGTTCCCCAACTTATATCCACATTCTCGTCAGGGACTTATCTAATCATAATAATAATAATAATGACTCTCGAGGAATGCCTATAACTTCAGCTATTTGTTCCTGTCTATACATTGGTGTTTTTTATTGCAAATATAATACATCTTTCATTACTATCAAAAGATATCTTTCATTAGTGATAAAAGATATTGAATTACCCGTTTGTCGCTAATCGCTATTAGGCTTTTAAAAACTCGTGAGCTGGGATTAATTTTATGGTTCTACCTTCACGTTCAAAAGTATCTGTTTGGTTTAGGGTAACTATCACTCCTTGTTTCAAATCGAAAAAAGTCATAGCCGCCATCAATCCATTATACTCGCGCTCAAAATTCTCATCATTAATCACATAACACACTTGAACCAACTGTTCCACTAGCCCATTGCTTCTCACCACAAAGTCACATTCACCTTTGTCTTTAAAATAGGAGACGTCTTTTCTTAACATTCGAAAATGGAGAAACACTAAGTTTTCCAACTTTCTTCCTGCATTTTGACTAAAAGATGATGACACTGCGTTGACCAAGCCCATATCAATGGCATAAACCTTTTTGGGATTGCGCATTTGAACTTTAGCTGAGTAGCTAAACTGTGGTATAAAATCGACCAAATAGGCATTCTTCAAATACGAAAAATACTCAAGCACGGTGGCTGGCGACTTTAAACTGACAGTCTCTGTAAGTTTACTGGCCGATACAGGGCAAGCAATATTTGTTAACAGATATGCTGTAAGTTTTCTCAACGACTCCAAATCTCTAATGGAATATCTAACAGCAATATCCCTGGTTATGATGTCATTTATTAGGTTTTGAAGTATTGCATCTTCTCCTGTTTTGACATAATCAGGCATTCCCCCTGTTTGTAGATATTGCTCCATTGATAATTGATTAGACTCAAGATTCTTTATACTACAAAATTCGAAGTATGAAAATGGGAATAACTCAGTGGACAAGTGCCTGCCTGTAAGATGTGTTCCTAGCTCTACACTTAGCAATGAAGCATTTGAACCTGTAATATAAACTTTATACCCCTCCCTTAAGAGTTGATTGACAAACATTTCCCAGTTATCAACCAATTGAATTTCATCAAAAAACAAATAACGAATGCCACGTTTAACAATTTCGCTATGTAACCTTGAAAAATCATCTGTTTCAAATCCTGCGAGTCTAATATCCTCCCAGTTGAGATAGATTGCTTCAATTGACTTGGCTTTCAACAATTGGAGTAGTATGGTACTTTTACCACAGCGTCTAATACCTGTGATAATTGTAGCATAGTTATCAACTTCGGGGATGTGCTGCAAGGCACTCCGAGTTATTCCAAGCGCTTTATGGACAAAGTCATTCGTCTGTAAGCCTATAACTTCAGCTATTTGTTCCTGTCTATACATTGGTGTTTTTTATTGCAAATATAATACATCTTTCATTACTATCAAAAGATATCTTTCATTAGTAATAAAAGATATTATTAAATAGCTGAT
>CANIXM010000075.1 GCA_947471245.1 Paludibacteraceae bacterium
ATTTTGATCAAAATCAATCAAATCGGCACCTTGACAGAAACCTTTGCCGCCATCGAAATGGCCAAGCGTGCCGGTTACACGGCGGTGATTTCGCACCGTTCGGGCGAAACCGAAGATTCGACCATTGCTGATATCGCTGTAGCTACTAACTCTGGACAGATCAAAACAGGTTCGTTGAGCCGCTCTGACCGTATGGCTAAGTACAACCAACTGCTTCGCATCGAAGAAGAACTTGGAGATTTGGCTGTGTACGGGTTCAAAAAGTAAGATTGAAAACTGCTTAAATTAAATGCCATCGAGATTTATTCTCGATGGCATTTTTTTTTAAAAGTGAAAAGAGCAGAAGGTAAGAATCAATGCTTGGAGTTTTAACCTTTTGCCTGTATTATGTTAACTGCTTGGAAATTTTACTGATATGCATCTCACAAGCTTTACAGTCGAAAGTAAGTTGGTAGGTTTGATCGTTGTTGCGTAGGTAAAGTGGTTCACTAAGGGTGCCTTTGTAACCACTTTTGGGGCACCATCCCATGGAGAATTTGATACAGTGTTTGCAAAACATGAGTGGCACGCCTTCTTCGGCTTTTACTTCGAAACCAGGTAAGACTTCGTTCACACCATGCCGCTGATAAAAAGCTGAGGCATGTGCATTGGTTACATTAGCAAGATACGTCAGCTTTTCAGTGGGGTAGGAGCTATTGATAGTTGTTCTACGAGGCTCTGTGGTGTAAGCTTTTTCTCGTGTTGTATCAAGTGCCTCTACAGCCAACCGTCTCCATTCACTGAGCAGTGAAGTGGGGAAGAACCATGGAGCTGAAATTTGAATCTCAATGTGTAGTGCTTCGTAGATGGTAGTACCAAGTTTGGATAATTGTGTACGGATGTTAGACTCTACTGCTTCGGGCTTTTGAGCAGGTTGTTTTTCATGCAATACATTATGGCTTGCACAAACACCTTGCTCGTCGGTGAGTTGGATGTCAAATCCATTATCGGTTTCTACAAAGCGAATGTTTACGCCTATTTTACGTTCGGATGTTTTACCTTTGAGTGTTTTTTCAAATTCCTGGTCTTGATTACGATACAAAAACACTCCCACATCCATACGAGGCATATCAGCAGGAAAGCATTTCACTCCTTTACCATCTGAGCGGTGCGTAGGAATTTCCACACGATTAACTCTAAATCCGGTTAAATCATTTTGCTTGTTGATAAAGCACAGCCCATCACCATTATGTATCAGATTTCCGTTTTGCATCTCGAAAAAATTTCGACCCACATAAGTCACCTTACCCATTGGCTCTCCTAGTGATTTAGGGGTGTCGGGTTGTGAGATGTCGGTTTTACGATCATGAAGGAAATAATCAGTACTTCCACGTCGGAAACTCTTTTCGGGATTGGGTGCGAAAAAGAAAGTTGTTTTGCCAGACGACGCTTTTTGGTAGCGATTGCTTCCTTCAAGTAGGACGTCCAGCTTTTGGCGATAATAGGCTGTGATGTTTTTTACATAGTCCACACTTTTCAGTCTGCCTTCAATCTTGAATGACATTACCCCTGCATCCATCATTTCTTGCAAAGAATCAGAAAGATCCAAGTCTTTAAGAGAAAGTAAATGCTTATTTTTCACCAATACATTCCCATCAGCATCATGCAATTGGTAGGGTAGTCGACAGTATTGGGCACACTGACCACGATTGGCACTTCGTCCGCTATTGGCGTGGCTCATGTAGCACTGACCGCTGTAACTCACACACAGTGCACCGTGCACAAATGCCTCCAGTTCTACATCTGTTTTACTTCGAATGTCTGCAATCTGATCTAAATTCAGCTCACGAGCCATCACCACGCGCGAAAAGCCCACATCTTGAAGAAACTTTACTTTTTCTGCTGTTCGATTGTCGGTCTGTGTGCTGGCGTGCAGTGCAATGGGGGGGATATCCAGTTGGAGAATGCCCATGTCCTGAATGATGAGTGCGTCAGCACCCGCAGCATACAGCTCATGAATCAGTTTTTCAGCTTGTGGCATTTGATCGTCAGTCAATACTGTATTTAAAGCTACGAAAACCTTAGAACGGTAAGAATGAGCATATTTCACCAGGGTTTCGATGTCTTCTACCGAATTACCAGCTGCTGCTCGAGCACCGAATTGGTTGGCGCCAATATATACAGCATCAGCACCATGATTGATGGCAGCAAGTCCACACTCAAGGTCTTTGGCTGGCGAGAGAAGTTCGATGTTGTGCATGGGGATTTTGCCTTATGTGGGATGAACGCAACAAGTGCAACAAGTGCAACAAGTGCAACAATTGCAAATTTACGCACTTGTTTAAGTCTTTGCTTTTAAGTTTTTCGTTGTTAAAAGAGCAATTTAAAAAATACTCACACAGCGAATGGACAAGCCACTACGTAAATCATGTAGTAGTTTGACCACATCACTTTCGTTGTAGTACATTGATTGAGTCCAAAAACTGGTACTTGATTGTTCGGTAGATGTCCACCAAAATACTGATGTACCCATGCCATCATACGTTCCATCACCAAATCGCATACCTGCTGGAAGGGCTGTAAGTCCCATACTATTGTTTTTGGATAGATCCAACAAGCCATTGTCAATATTCACTTTCCAATCCGTAGTTCCAGAAAGGGCTTTGGCTATCGAACCCGATTTTCCAAAATGCGTGCTTACATAATTGGTTAATACTTTCCAATCTGCATCTTTAGGAATTCTATATCCCAATGGGGCAATGCCACGTGTGTCATTCACTACATATCCATTGTATAATCTGCCATATTTGATTAAAGTAACCGAATCAGCATGTGTTTTAGAAGCAAATGTGGCACCTTTGTAACCACATTGCCCACCTGCTTTTGCTTTGCTCCAAGCGGAGTCTGTGCTCAGTTGAGGAATCGTATCACCATTTTTGTAATGAGTGACCCTAAGGTTTTCGGCCATCCAAATCTGAGTTCCTATCTTGATGGTCTTGTACACATTGCCATCATAGTCGGTTGTGGTTAAGTACGACAGACCAGGATTGAATTCAATATGAGGATTGGTGTTCAACGGTAGTGGTGGGGTAGTCACCTTTTGATCTTTACAGCTTGACAAAACAGTACATGCAATAGCAGATAAAATGGTAAAATACAATCTTGATGTAGATAAAATTGACATATAATTAGTTTTAATAGAATGTGTTATTGAAATAATCATGAGTGGTTACGATATTTTAGTTGCAAGTTACGCTTATTTTATTTCATTCAGGTCATAAGGTGTTTCTTGATATACAAAATAGTTGAGCCAGTTGGTAAACATCAGATTGGCATGACTACGCCAACGTACCAGTGGGTCATTATCAGGATCATCATTTCTGTAATAGTTTTTGGGCATGTTGATGGGCAGTCCTTTTTCCAAGTCGCGCTTATATTCAGTGTTCAAGGTGTTTGGAGAATACTCCGAGTGACCAGTTACAAAAAACTCCCTCCCATTGCGTGCCATTACCATGTACACTCCCGAATCTTCTGATTCTGAAAGGATGGTTAGGTCGCTCACCTTTTTTATGTCATCGGCTTTCACCTCGGTGTGACGACTATGAGGCACGTAAAACACATCGTCAAATCCTCTAAATATTGGATTCAATGCATCGTTTTTTGTATGTTCAAATACACCAAACATCTTAGCATCTAATGTGTGTTTGGGCACACCGTAATGATGGTACATTCCCGCTTGAGCAGCCCAGCAGATGTAGAGTGTGGAGGTGACATGTTTTTTTGCCCAGTCGAAAATCTTAGTTATCTCCTTCCAATAGGTAACATCCTCAAATTCATACAACTCCACAGGAGCCCCCGTAATAATCATTCCATCGTAATTACTTTTACATATCTCATCAAAGGTTTTGTAAAATGACATCAGATGCTCTATCGGTGTGTTTTTAGAGGTGTGGCTTTCCATGTGTAGAAAGTCAATCTCTATCTGCAAAGGTGAGTTGGAGAGCAGTCGTATTAGGTCTGTCTCGGTGGTTATTTTTATGGGCATCAAGTTTAAAATCACTATTTTAAGTGGTCTTATTTGTTGATGAGATGCTCGCTCAGCGTCCATCACAAAGATATTCTCTTTCAAAAGCGCATCTACTGCTGGCAATGCGAGTGGAATGGTTAAAGGCATAAATATTAAAATTCGTTTATTAGGTTTATGGGTTCATTGGTTTATTGGTTTATTGGTTCATGAGTTCATTGGTTTATAAAGTTCATTGAGTTCATTGGTTCATTGAGTTCATTGGTTCATTGAGTTTATTGGTTTACTCGTCAACCTGTTTACTTGTTTCATAAAACTTATTCATCCTCACACGTCAAGAAAGTCCCCCTTTAGAGCTTGTCCCGTCATAAACGGGAGGTTAGGGGTTTACTTCTCCATTGAATCAGTAATATCTTCTGTAGATTTCCCAGTAAGCTGAACTGCCAACGAACTCATCCAAAAAGTCATTTAACTCATCCATTAGTTGTTGAGATGAAGAATGAGCTGCCCATCCCATGGGTTGAGAAAAACCTAATGGCAAAGATACATCTATATTTGGATATTTTCGCTTATATGCTTTGGCTGAATTTTCATCACATACAGTCATTTTGATTTTGTGTAATGACACTTGTTCTACCAGTTGTTCTTCACTTTTACTCTTGTATTCCTTTATGTGTATCGGTTGAGCTATTTCATCAGAAAGGTGAGCTATTCTTAATTGGTGTGGAGAATGTACTGATACAGCTAGTGTGTCACCTGCTAAGTCGAGAACATTGGTATGAGTCACAGTTCCTGAATCAGGCATTATTATTTGTACTAGCACTAAGCTAGACCATTGAAGTGGCATTGAAAACCGAACATCCGTTTTTCGTTCACTGGTGATAGGAAGCATACTGGCGATAAGATTGTAGTCGCCACTTTTGAGCAATTCAACACCTTTGACCAAATCATTCTCTACTGTTACTACTAGCTCCACACCGAGTGTGTCAGCAAAAGCTTTGATGATTTCATATTGAAACCCTCCAACTTTACCACCATTTTTGCAAAAACCCAAACTGCTACTGTCCGTCAATACATAGAGCCTTCCTGATTCCAAAATCTGTGGTAAATCATGCTTTCTGTTTTTAAAATGTGAAAACACAAGCAAAGCAATCACAATTAGAATTATGACTTCTACCGATAATAGAGCTATTCGTTTGCGTTTCATTCAATAATATAAAATTTGATACCAGTTGAATAGTTTTGAGTAAAGAAGAGCCAAGAACCAAGAACCAAGAGTCAAGAACCAAGAGCCAAGAGTCAAGAAAGAAAACAACTTGATTACCCCTTAAAACATCAATCATCAATCATAAAAGCACCAAGAGATACCTGTCCTAATCACCGCAGGAGGTATTGGGTAATTTGGCATAGAGAAATAGGGCATATCTTTGAAAAATAACTGATCCAAATGGTAGTATTGCATGAAATACCTCACTCGCTTCAAGTGAAAGTTGAAATAAACACTTGCCACAGGATAATTACCTATCAAGACGCTGGACTGAGTCGTAAATTGTCCGATAGCTGGCATGTAAGCTGGTGCATAATAGGCAGTGTGATAACGCAGATTGACACCTATTTGCATGGTCAGCACTTTAAACCATTTGTCTTCGTAGTAGAAATTTTCTAACAACGCAATTTCGGGCAATGGCAAGATGGTTGGGTCGGATGATTTTTGATACACAACATTGGTTTCCAAGCCGAAAGAGCCTATTTTAAAGCATTGTTTCAGGTTTGCCGAAATGACTTGGATGCTTCCAGTGTACTGTGTTGGCAAAGCTTGATTGTTGAAATAGATGTAGTTAGCAATGTTTTCAACCCCTACTGTAAGTGACAATAGCCGAGTAGGAATTGCAAAAGTACCACTGATGTGTGTTCGGTTAGTTTTTACAAAATCATTTTTCCACATAAAATGGTTGGATGAGTAGTTTTGTAATAAGAATGACGGTTCGTCTGAACGCGAAAAGGCTTTGGCTACCAGTGTCACGCTGTCATTCCATAGTTTAAAATAGCCACCCACATTTCCTTCCAATCTGAAATCACCTGCTTTGAAACCAATCAAAGTAAGTTCTCCTAAGAAATTGTATTTAAAAAAACGTCCCTGATTTTTGGATAAAATTCCACCCACTTTGCTGGAATTTAATGTGGTGTAGCTTATCGTACTGTCTTTGAACAAGAAACTAGTGTGGATCAAATGCTCATTTTCAGCAAAAGCAGTAAGACCGAAGCGTAATAACTTGTTGAACTCCTCAGCCATGCTGATGGACACATTGTTGGTTATAGACTGTAAAGCTGCGGTGTCACGGGTGTGTGCCAAACTGTTGAAATAGGTGTTGGTGTAGAACTCTTTCTCAGGATTGTGTTCATAATAATGTCGGCGAGAGTCACCAATTTTAAGCGTGTGTGCGAAGCGAGTAACAGGCACATATTCACTGGCAATGGAGTCTTTGCTGATTTGTTTGTCTCGATTAAAGCCGATGGTGTATTGATGGTTGTAAAACAGACCTGATTGATTGTACTTAGACTCAGCACCATCCAATTTAGTTCTCAGTGACTTAAATACTTTGTTGTCAGTCTCTTTGTTTGAAATGGCGTTGGGGTCATCCAAGCCTCCATTTTCTTTGTTGTAATGCTCATTGGTAAATACTGTACCATAAGCCGTGTAATGAACACCGTTGTAACTACCAAATAAGGTAGCATTGTTTCGCTTAGAGCCCTGATTGCCGTACTCGCCTGGCGATTCGGAATAGTCAATGGAGATTCCAAAATTCAATCGTTTGTTGGCATTAGCAGTAAAGAAAAACTTTAATAAATCCTGATCCCTAAATGTACTACCTCCAGAGATGTAATGCAACATGCTATATTGAGTTTTGGTATTGTAAAAAGTGGTGTTTGATATGTTCTTCATGTATGGAACATAAGCCATAGAGAATATGAAGTCCATGTTCTGTGGCCGGTCAAAGTAAAGTTTAGCTTGTATGGGCGATCCTAAATTGCCGTTATACGAATTGGCAATACTAAATTTATCTATCGGATTGTCATACTGAAAATTGTGAGGTGCAGAATCCACTGGTATCGAATCCACCATACCAAATCGGTCATCAATGCGCCAAGTTTTCACATACCGATAGTTGGGCAGCACTTCACCCAGTAGAGGTGTTAAAGCACATGTTATGAAGATAAAGGCTACTATTTTTTTCACAAAAGATACCATTTTCATTAAGCTCACAAAGATACAAAAAATATATCGTGGCTACAGAGGCAGAATACATAAGAAATGTAAAAAGGGATAAAATGAGAATTTGAGGTGGAGTCTTTCAACTTTTATTGATGTTTTATTTCGGCTCTATAACGTTTTGGGTGGGTTCACGATATTAATGCCTGTGGCGACAAAAGCTTTGCGATATTTTGCCTTCGGCGATTTTTGCTTCTTGATTTTTGCTTCTTGATATTTACTTCGTGATATTTGCCTGCGGCGATATTTACTTCGTGATTTTTGCCTACGGCGATATTTGCCTGCGGCGATATTTGCTTCGCGATATTTTGCCTTCGGCGATATTTACTTCGTGATATTTACTTCGTGATATTTACTTCGTGATATTTACTTCGTGATATTTGCCTTCGGCGATAGCGTCTTCGTGCCTTTGTGTCTTTGTGTTCAAAAAATATTTTA
>CANIXM010000076.1 GCA_947471245.1 Paludibacteraceae bacterium
TGAAACAAAAAATCGGGCGAACAGCCTTGCGCTTGAGATTTATAGCGTTCACCTATCCCCGCTCCCACTTCCAGCAAAACTACTGTTTGCGGATCTTTACTTACCAACACATCTCTCAGATGAGCACTCAGACCAGTAATAAAATGGTGTGCATCAAAGCCTTTATTAAGAATTTCATTGAATATTAACAGCGACTGTGACACATCACCTTTCAAAAACATATCCACCAATCGAAAATAATACTCATAATCAAGCACATTCAGATTATCAATTACACCTTGATAAGTTATATTATTTCCACAAAAACTCACCAACTGGTCAAAGATAGACAACGCATCACGCATACCACCGTCACTCTTCTGAGCCACCACATTCAAGGCATTAGCATCTACAGTCACACCTTCACTGTTAGCCACATGCTGCAGATGAGCCACTGTGTCTGCTACTGTGATTCGGTTAAAATCATAAATCTGACAACGTGAAAGTATGGTCGGAATGATTTTATGTTTTTCTGTTGTAGCAAGTATAAAAAGTGCATGAGCTGGTGGCTCCTCCAGTGTTTTAAGAAAAGCATTGAATGCACCCGATGACAACATGTGAACCTCATCTACTATATATACACTGTATTTGCCAATTTGTGGTGGGATGCGTACTTGGTCAATAAGTGAGCGAATATCATCCACACTGTTATTAGATGCCGCATCAAGTTCATGAATATTATATGATCGCTGTTCGTTAAACGACACACATGACTCACATTGGTTACAAGCTTCTGAATCTGCTGAAAGATTTAGACAATTTATGGTTTTGGCAAATATTCTGGCACAGGTAGTCTTACCCACGCCTCTTGGTCCACAAAACAGATAAGCATGAGCCAAATGATTACTCTTTATCGCATTTTTTAGCGTTGTAGTAAGAGCAGACTGACCTACCACAGAGTTAAAAGTAGAAGGTCTATATTTTCTAGCGGAAACAATAAAATTATCCATAATCCAAAATCACATCTTTAGTTTGCAAATATACTCAAAAATTCACTTTACTTAGTTGGTCGAAAAATATTTATAAAAAAAGTTAGATGATAAAAAAAATCTTACCTTTGTAACTGGTTTGTAAAAAGACCTTTAAAATCATAGCAGCTATAGCACCAAAGATGAAATTCACATTTTCAAAAGAAAGAATCACCAAACTGATTGTCAACAAATACTTCATTGTTATTGTGGTATTTGGTGTATTTGTTACATTTTTTGACGAACACAGCTTAATAAGTAGATGGCAGGGCCGTCAGAAAATCAAGGAAATGGAGCAAGAAGTGAAGTATTATCAGAATGAGATTCAGACGAGTAAAAATAAAATGAACGAACTCCAGTCTAACGACGACAATTTAGAGAAATTTGCACGTGAACATTATCTGATGAAACGCAAAGACGAGGACATATATATCATTAAGGAATGACAATAAAATCTTCACAGCCACTTCTTGTAAGTGGTGGATTACTAACTGTGGTGGGTGCCGTTGGTCAATTTCTAACCCAATCATGGTCACCTTATATCTTTGGAGGAGGGGCAACGATAGTCATAGTACTTCAAGGACTTCAAATCAGCAGTAACACTGGCAGTGATAATCGTCAAGTCAGATTGGCAAAAATAGCATTTCTTTCAAGTCTACTGCTTGCAGCAAGTACTTACTTTATGGTAATTGGCTCCAACTCATGGGTTGTAGCATTACTTGCATACTCTACGACCACCATTTTTCTTTCATTCAGATCAAGGTAGTGACTGATTCAATTTGAGAATTAATCATAAGTAGCTATTTGGCAAAACACAAAGCGTAGGCATTTCTGAATCGAATTCTACGCTTTGTCTTATTTTCGGTGTAACTACTTACGACTTATTAATCTATCTAGGACTTACAAAACTTACTCTCCACCTCCCAATGCACGGAACAAATCAATCCACAAATGACACTGTTCTTTTTCTATAGATATTAGTTTTAATTCAGCATCTTGTACCGATTTTTGTGTATTGATAACTTCGAGGTAAGATGCATATCCATAAACATATAAATCATGCGAATTGGAAACTGCACTATCTAGAACTGCCACTTGGTTTTTAAGAATTGAAATTTCGTTTTCGGTTGATTCAATTTTTGAGATATTTTCACTTACCTCAGCAAATCCCTTGTACAGTTTGTGTTGATAGTTGATAATAGCCTGCTTGCGTTCGGCTTCTTTAATTTTGAGTCTTCCTTTCAACAAATAGTTTTGAAAGATTGGCGTAGTAAGACTACTAAACACGCCCCATGACAAAGCAATAGGGTTTAGTAGTTTAGTAGGTACGTCTGCTAAAATACCAATATTCGGCTGTATGACTAATGACGGATAAAAAGCTTTTTGAGCTGCTTTTACGTCAAATCCAGCAGCTTGCATCTGTAAGTTGGCTTCAGCAATATCCGGTCTATTTGTAATTTCGGATGATGGAATTTCCTTTAATGACAGCTTGCTTTTTGATTCTAAGTCAAATTTCTTGTCACGTACGATGGTTTGATAACCTCTATTAAGGAGTAAGTTAATAAAATTTTCATAATGAATAATCTGACGTTCAATTTCAAATTTCTTAGTTTTGCTATCCAATAGTTGCGCTTCAAACTGTAAGACGGCTAAATTGGTGGCCTTTCCCGCAGCTTTTTGCACTTTTACAATTTCAAATGCATTTGATTGTAAATTGATATTCTTATCGGTAACTCTTAATTCTTCATCGTAGAATACTAATTCATAATACGCTTTGGCCAATTCAGCAATCAGAGCTGTTTTTACCATTCTGATGCCTTGTTCGGATGCCAAAAAGCGTACTCTTGCTGCTTTCTTTTGGTTGGATAGTTTTCCCCAAAGATCTATTTCCCAGCTTGATGCAACATTCACACCATAGCCAATGGGTGGGTTTACTTTGTACCAGCCGCTAGTGGGTATAAGAGTGAGACTTGTCTGTACACTTGGCCACAGGGCACCTTTAGACATTTTGTAATAGGTGTTGGCTATGTCCAATTGACGATAGGCGATTTGAATATCTGCATTTTTGGTTAATAAGGTGTCAATGAGTTTATTCAAGTGTGGGCTGTAGAAAAAAAGTCGCCAGTTTAATCTTGACTTAAAAGCACTATCAGCCATTGTTGAATACCTATCCTTAATGGTATTTTTATTATTGTTTGAAAAAGCAGTGTAAGTACAGCACCATATCAACCCAATAATGAGTAGGGTTTTTATTTTATTCATGGTTGATTGATTGAATGGTTGTTTTTTTGTTTTTAGTAATTTTATTGGACAATGAGGCAAAAATCACATACAGTCCAGGCACAAGAAGTAAGCCTACGAATGTACCAATAAACATGCCACCAGCCGATGCTATACCTATGGATCTATTGCCCAGAGCACCTGCCCCATTTGAAAAGCAAAGAGGAAGCAGACCAGCAATAAAGGCAATGGACGTCATTAGAATAGGACGTAGACGTGCTGCTGCACCTTGTTGAGCAGCTTGTAGTATGGAAAGTCCTTCTTTTTGCTTTTGAAGTGCAAATTCGACAATAAGAATTGCATTTTTACCCAGCAAGCCTATGAGCATAATCATGGCCACCTGAGCATAAATATTGTTTTCAAGTCCTACAATTTTTAGCAAAAAGAATGATCCAAAAATCCCTGCTGGTAGTGACAGGATAATCACAAGAGGAAGTAGGAAATTCTCATATTGAGCCGATAGTAGTAGGTAAACAAATATTAAGCAAATAGCAAAAATATAAATGGTTTGATCGCCTGCCAATATTTGCTCTCGTGACATACCAGAAAATGTTGTCTCATAACCTCTTGGAAGTGTTTTTTTTGCTATTCGATTAATCTCATCTATGGCTTGACCGCTGCTGTATCCTGCTGAAGCATCGCCTGATATAAGTGCTGAGGTGTACATATTATACCGGGTAAGCTGCTCTGGTCCATAGACTCTTTCCATTTTGATAAAGCTAGAATAGGGCACCATCTCACCTTTAGCGTTTTTGGTGTACATTTTCAGAATATCTTCAGGATGTGCTCTAAATTCAGGTGAGGCTTGTAGCATCACCTTGTACATTTGACCAAATCTAATAAAATTGGAAGTGTAGTAACTACCTACCAATACTTGAAGATTGTCCATGGCATTGCGCACTGTTACACCCTTTTGTGCTGCCAACTGATTGTCAATGTGTAAAAGGTATTGTGGAAATGATGCGTCAAAATTGGTAAATGCACTTGCTATTGCCGGTGAAGTTTTAAGTGAATCAATAAATCGATTGGTTACAGCAGCTGTTGCAGGAATATTGCCTTTCCCAGTTTTATCAATCAAGCGTAATTCAAATCCACTGGTGTTTCCAAAACCTGCCACGGTAGGTGGTGGAAAAAACTCGATGGTTGCATCCTTTATAGATGTAGATTTTGACTTCAAATCTTCTATAATTTCATAAATTGACTTCTTTCTGAGAATTGTAGGTTTAAGGTTTATCATTGCAAATCCATAAGATGCACCAGGTGCTTCACTGATAATACTATAACCTGCAAGAGTGGTAATATTATCAACATCAGGAACTTGCTTAGTAATGGTTTGTAGTGCATCGATTGCTTTACTTGTCCTATCTAATGTTGAACCAGGAGGTGTAACCAAGTTGACATATATCATGCTTTGGTCTTCAGTAGGTATAAAACCAGATGGTAAAATACTGCTGATTCCCCAGGTAGCTATAAAAAATGCTATGAGCATGCCTATCGTAACTGATTTACGACCAGCTATTTTTCCGACGATAAATTTATACTTGTTTTCCGAAGCATCATATTGACTGTTGAAAAAACCAAAGAAACGTTGCAACCAATTGGTTTTTTTAGGGTGTCCACTGTGTTTTTTGAGAAGCATAACACAGAGTGTGGGAGTTAAAGTCAGTGCCACCAAACCAGAAAGCACAATGGCAACCGCCAATGTGATGGAAAACTGCCGATAGAATACACCTACCGGACCTGAAAGAAATGCAACTGGAATAAACACGGCCGACATCACCATCGTGATTGTGATGATGGCACCGCTGATATCTTTCATGGTTTTGATAGTAGCATCCTTGGGACTTAGATCAAAATCGGACATGTTAACATGCACAGCCTCTACTACCACTATGGCGTCATCCACCACTATCCCGATGGCCAACACGAGAGCAAACAAAGTAAGCATATTGATGGAGAAACCAAACAGAAGTATAAACGCCAACGTTCCTATGAGAGAAACAGGTACTGCTAATGCGGGTATAAGTGTGGATCGAAAGTCTTGTAGAAATATAAATACTACAAGAAATACAAGAATAAATGCCTCTACTAAAGTTTTCATTACATCATGTATCGATGCATCCAAAAACTTGGATACATCATACGCATAATTATACTCAATATCTGGCGGGAAACTACTACCCTTGAGCTCTTGCATCCTTTTTTTTACGGCAGCTATTACTTGACGGGCATTGGAGCCAGGTCTTTGTTTGAGCATAATGGATGCTGATGGTTTACCATCTGTTTTTGAAAGCATGCTATAAGTCACTGTCCCGAATTCAACTTCGGCAATGTCTTTTAGTTTTAGGAGTTGACCTTTCTCTCCAGAACGAATGATAATGTTTTCATAATCAAATTTTTGATTGAATTTACCTGTGTATTTAAGTGCATATTGCAGTGACTGTGACCCTTTACCCGAACTTTCACCAGTACGACCAGGTGCTGCCTCCACATTTTGACTTCTCAGGGCTGCTACCACTTCTTCTGCTGAAACATTATATGCAAGCATGCGTTCAGGGTTCAGCCACACCCGCATGGAATACTCCCTAGCCCCCATGATTGTGGCAAAACCTACTCCGTCTATTCGTTTAAGCTCTTGAATGACATTGATATCAGCAAAATTGAACATGAATTCTTCGGTCTGAAGAGAGTCCGAACTGTAAAGATTCAAATAGAGAAGCATTGAGTTTACTTCCTTTTCGGTAACTACACCTGCTTTAATAACCTCTTCTGGCAATTCGTCAAGAGTTGTTGCTACGCGGTTTTGTACACTTACAGCTGCGATGTCTGGGTCAGTTCCTACTTTAAAGAATATGGTAATAACGGTAGTCCCATTATTACTTGAGACTGATGTCATATAGGTCATGCCAGGCGTACCATTAATGGCACGCTCCAACGTAGTGGCTACTGCTTTTGTACACACCTCAGCATTGGCTCCAGGATAGTTGGTCGTAACAGTGACAGAAGGTGGTGCTATTTCTGGAAATTGAGTTATGGGCAATGAAAACAAAGCCAAAAGTCCTAGCAACAGAATGAATAATGATATTACAATGGATAGAACTGGACGTTGTATGAATTTTTCTACGATCATTTCTTTATGAATGTTTTATTGCTTACTGCAATTGGTTTGATGGTGACTCCTTCTCGGAGTGTATTAGCTCCCTCTGCTACTATCGTTTCATTAGGTTTGATGCCACTTTCTACAATGTAATTATTCTGAACTCGATAGCCTAGTATCACACTTCTCATGCTTACTCTATTACTTGAATCAACCACTAGAACGAAATTTTTGTCTTGTATCTCCATCACAGCTGTTTGTGGAATGTAAATCACATTCTGTACTTCTGTATCCACAATCACTGTTCCAGATGCACCATGCTTAAGAAATTTGTCAGAATTATTAAAACGAGCTCTAAAAGTGATGGTGCCAGTAGAACCATCAATTTCGCTAGTAACAGTCTCCACAACTCCTTTGTGTCTATATTCATTTCCATCAGCCAGAATTAAGCTGATGGTGGATTCTGGGGTATTTTCACCTTTCCGTTTGGCTTTCAGGATTTTCAAATACTCTGTTTCGGACACGTTGAAATAAGCAAATACATTGCTAATGTCTGAGATGGATGTGAGCAAGTCTCCCTCATTGATCAGGCTTCCAACTTTGTAAGGAATACGATTAATAAATCCATCAAAAGGTGCTGTAATGGTAGTGTAAGCAAGAAATGCTTTTGCGTTTTTTAGAATGGCTTTCGCTTCGGCAACAGCAGATTGAGCAATTTGTAGTTTACTTTGTGCCAATGTTAGTTCTGATTTTGCCACTACATTTTTTTCAACCAGCATCTCTACCCGTTCCACTTCCAGTTTGGTAGAGTGTTCCTCAGCTATCGTTTTTGCTAGAGTGGCTTCAGCTTTTGTGGCTTCCGCCATGTAGTCGGGTGAGCTAAGTTTGAATAGTGCTTGACCTTTAGTCACCTCCTTGCCCTCGTCTACAAGTATTTCTTCAATATATCCTTTGATACGAGAACGAATTTCTACATTTTTTTGAGCCTCGATGCGAGCTACAATTTTATTGTGAATCATCGAATTGGAAGATTTAACTTGCAGGACAGGTATTTCAGGTACCTCCTGATTGTCAGAGGATGGTTTGTGAGAACACGCAATTAATCCGATAGTGAATAGTGAATATGCAATTAACTTATTCATAAACATATTTTTAATAGTTGAAGAGAAGAGTCAAACGGAGAAATAAAATGTATGGTAAATCTTAAAACTTAAAATTCATACAATTTTAATAGTGGTGTGAGAATGAAGAGTAATTAAATTTGATTTTACTTGCCCTTTATTTTGATTTTATTGAA
>CANIXM010000077.1 GCA_947471245.1 Paludibacteraceae bacterium
CCCGTTCCACTTCCACAATCTTACATTTATAGTTTATGAATGGGTCGCGTTCAATCCATCCGTTAGCTAAACATATACGAACGATTTTGCCGAAATTCTTGATGTACTTGGCAGTAGTATTCTGATTACATTTATGGACGCTTTTTAAATAGAATTCGTAACTTGTCACTAACTCATGATCGATTTTACGAATATCAATATCTGATACTTTGTATTTCCAGTTCAGGAAAGCTATTGTGTGTTTAAGCGATGTTTCGTATCGGGTATATGTTGCAGTTGCGAATTCACGACCAACAAGGGCTTTTATTTCCTCGTTGTGCTGTTGAAAAATGCCAATAAGCATATGACTTCGTTTCTCTACTCCAAGTATCTTGTTTCGCATGTTTTCTACATTGACAACTTCATCTTCCCGGATAAGCTGCTGCTGATAATCGTAAACTTTTGCTTTTAATGTGTCAAGATAGGAATTTGTTGCTTTAGACTCAGCACTAGTGCCTTTCATACGATTGCCTTCGACTGACCATTTTTCTGAAGTGGTAAAGCGTTTTGTACTAAATTCGATACGTTCGCCGTTGACTGTAACGCGAATAAAGATGGGCAAAAGTCCATCAATGTTTGTTTTTGTTCTCTTTACGAAAAAGAGAATGGAAAGTTTTGTGTTCATTGTGGTAACCTTTAAAAGTTTTCAAAAATACTTACTTTTAAATTCCCAATCAAGATGTTCAAATCTTGAACATCTTGATTATAAACACTTTTAGTTTAAATTCGGTGGAGGTAATGTCTCTGTTTTTCAAGTCCACCGAATTCAGCACCTACAGATTGATAGATATTGAATAATTTGCGAACTACAAAAAACATAAAAGCCTGTAAATCATAGATTTTACAGGCTTTTGTTGGTTATTGAAATTCATTTTGCGGAGAGAGAGGGATTCGAACCCCCGGTACCCTTTTGGAGTACATACGCTTTCCAAGCGTACCTCTTCAACCGCTCGAGCACCTCTCCATGGAACGGATTGCAAAGGTAAGAAAAAATTATGATATGATTTCTGATTCGGATATTCCTTTGAAAATTTCTTTTGCATTTTCAGTCGTAATCTTATCCACTTCTTCTACTGACATTGCATAAACTTCTGCCAGTTTTCCTGCTACTAGTGCTGTATAAGCGCTTTCGTTTCGTTTGCCACGGTGGGGGGCGGGTGTGAGGTAGGGCGAGTCGGTTTCGAGCAAGAGGTGACGGATGTCAATCTGAGATAGCACTGCCGCCAAGCCTGAGTTCTTGAACGTTACGATGCCATTGATGCCCAGTTTGAACCCTCCGAAAGCGATGATTTCCTCAGCTTCTGCCAGCGTACCTGTAAAACTGTGAAACACACCTTTCAGCCCTTTGTCTTTGAACGATGCGAGGGCTTGCATGGTTTCGGCGAATGAATCGCGCACATGGATGATGACAGGTAGTTGATAATCAAGCGCCCATTGCAGTTGGGTTTGGAAAGCTTGGATTTGTTCGTTTAGAAAGGTTTTGTCCCAATACAGGTCAATGCCTATCTCACCAATGGCGATGTATTTTCTGCGCTCTAGTTCTGATTTTACGAGGTTCAGTTCGGTATGAAAATCTTCTTTGATGCTCGTAGGATGCACTCCGATGGCTGCTTGGCAGTAGTGAGGATGGGCAGCTTCTAGTGCCAACATGCGCGGGAGTGATTCGCTGTCCACATT
This sequence comes from Paludibacteraceae bacterium, assembly GCA_947471245.1. Taxonomy (GTDB): domain Bacteria; phylum Bacteroidota; class Bacteroidia; order Bacteroidales; family Paludibacteraceae; genus Paludibacter. Next base: position 1,717 of record CANIXM010000077.1, read on the forward strand.
GGGCAGGATGATGTGCGTCACCCCCATCGCTTTAGCGCGAAGTATTACCTCCGCACTATCACTGTCAAATTCCTCTGAGTAAATATGTGAATGTGTGTCTATCATGGTCGGACTCGTAAGATTTAAACCCTACAAAGGTACATCATTTTAGCTTCTGCCCAACCCTCTCCGAAATTATTTAACATTAGATAATCGTCTATATATCTGTTTGTTATATGATTTTAATGTTTTCAATAAAATTAAACACCCCAAAAATTTGATACTTACATTTTAATTTTATTAATTGCAGTGAAATAGTACTATAGGATTACGAATTAATGTGATTAGCTAATGCGTAATTCCACTTCACATAACCACCTTCAACTTATCTTGCTATGAAAAACATCACATCCAAAGCTACCACCATGATTTTTGCCTTGATTTTAGGTGTAAATCTAAATGCAACTACCTATTACGTTAGCCCTACCGGTACAGATGGGGACGGACTTAGCCCTGCTTCGGCTTGGACTGGAACATCAAAAATCAATTCCGCCACTATCAAACCTGGCGACAAAGTATTATTTGAGGGTGGAAAGACTTTCACTGGCAATATCTCCATAAATTCCACTGATGCTAATGACCCCAACAATCCAGTATTATTCAGTTCGTATGGAACAGGAAAAGCTACTATCTATACTGCATCAACTACCAACCACGGATTTTATGCTTATAACACACAAGGTATCACTATTACTAATTTGATATTTCAGGGAGCTGGTAATGCCACTTTATACGACCAAAACAATGGTATCTTTTTCTACAGTGATTTGGCTACAAAACTTTCTAAATTCACTATCAAGAATGTAGAGGTAAAAAACTTCGGTGCAATTGGAATCAACTTTATGCAATGGGGAAATACCGCAAATACTGGTGGATTCAATGTAATAGTTATGGATAGCTTGTCAGTGCATGACACTAAAGTGGCAGGCGTCACCATTTTTTGCTACGAAAGTTCGTCACAGACCTCTTGGCAATGTAGGAATGTAAAACTCTCCAATTCAAAAGTTTACAACGTACCTGGATATGCTACAACATCACACAAAGGTGATGGCATCGTACTCTCACAAGTAGACTCAGTTCTTATTGACCATTGCGAATCATATAATAATGGTACAATGAACGCTGCATGTGGTGGACCTGGAGGTATTTGGGTATATTCGGCAAATAACGTTACGATTCAATTCTGCGAAAGCCACCATAACTCCAGTGGCCTATCATCGGGTTGTGATGGTATAGGATATGATTTGGATGGTGGAGTGACCAATTCTACTATTCAATATTGCTACTCACATGACAATGATGGAGCTGGATACCTGTTAGGCAACTTTAACGGTTCACGACCATGGGGCTCAAATACTATCAGATATTGTGTAAGTGTCAATGATGCTCGTTCAAATAATAGTTCGGTAACACTTTTTACTTCGGATGGGACAACGTGGAATGGACTTAAATTCTACAACAACACAATCTATTCTACTCCCTATACATCTACCACTAGTGGACTCGGTCTTCGTTCTCAAAGTGCTGCTTTTCAGATGTCAGATTATGGGTCTTCCATGTTGAATATTGAATGCTACAATAATATTTTTCAAACCACTGGCGGTATTGCATTGATGAATATCCCCAATACATTTGTTACTGCTACCAGTCCAAAATTCATCAGCAACCTTTATTGGACAACTGGTGGAGCTTATAAAATGAAATATGGCAATTCTACTTATACCTCGTTAAGTAGTTTCAGAGGAACTAACAGAGAACAACTTAGTGCCGTAAATTACGGTCTAAATGCCGATCCACTTCTGACCAATGTTTCAGCAGCTGCACCAACTTTATTTCCTGCATCAACAGAAACACTCGACGCATTCAAAATAACAGCTTCATCACCAGCCAAAGATGCGGGTATCGATATTTTTGGAAAATTCGGATATAATGTAGGTTTGAGAGATTATTGGAACAATGCCAGCAAATCAGGCAGTGCATTCGATATTGGAGCACACGAATATACTTCACTTGTTCCAAATGAAATTATAAATGAAACTACTACAGCAAGTTTGATGGTATTCCCAAATCCAAGTAATGGCGAATTTGGTGTAATAGTTGACAATCTTAAAAATGAGAATCTAACCATTAGCATTATCGGGACAGATGGTAAAACTGCTTTTGCAACTAATTCTTCTGAAAGTTTAATAAGGATAGGTGATGTAGGTTTAGCTGCTGGTGTTTATCTAATTCATGTTAAGGGAGAAAATATAAATGAAATGGGCAAATTAGTCATAAAACGATAATTATCAAAAATTTACCATTCTCGTTGGGGTAATTATTAATCAAATAATCATAGCGCATTAAGCCAAAGTCTAATAAAGAATAATCATGAAACGAATTTTATTTCTAGGTACATTATCCATATTGATTGGATTCACTACTTTTTTGTTTCCTCAAAATGTGATACAAAAATCACTTCCATCAGGCGTGCAAGCCGCCAATCCTAACATCATCTATATGGCGCAAGGTGGTTGTGTGTTTTATGACAAGTCGGGCAATACGCTTCTCACAGTAGATTCTATCGAAACTGGATGGTCGGTTACACCTGCTTTGGCAGCTTGGGTGCTCGTCAAACCTGCATCGGGCTGGTATTTTGAGTTTCCCAACTATTCAGCATCAAATGTTCCTACTTGTAATGCAGTTCAATACATGCGTCCTTTTTGGAATTCAGACACCATTTATAACGAATTAATAGCATTGTCTGGAGTTGGAAAGTCTGCCAATTTAATGTTTGTGCCAAAGAAAATATTATCTGTTACTAATTATGATTTCTCAAAAAACTTTGTACTTGGCACTGACTACTCATTGAATGGAAGAACGATTACTCAAGTGTCATCCGCTCCATCATTGACCTATTCCACCAAATCAGATACCCACCTGCTTTTCACCAATCCACAATCGTGGACTTGTGTAACATACATACCAGACAGAAAAGGATGGGGTGGAGCAAATATATTTACAAACAAGTCAGCAAAATTACCCAGAACCTACGCAAAATTGTTAGCTAAACAACATGTTGTTATTGAAGCTTTGGGTATGAGTATTACAGCCGGGTTAAATGTTAGCGGATTTATAGGCGATAAGAATGTTACTGCTACCAAACCCTACATGCATAGTTATGTGGATTTGATGGCTGATGAATTGCGGAGATTGTACGGCGGACCTATAACGATGATAAATAGTTCATGTGGAGGAAAAACGGCAGCTTGGGTAGACCAGTATTGTACCGCAATGATAAATCCTAACAATCCAGACTTGGTATTGATAGACATGGGGATGAATGATATTTGGGGGACAACAAACCCTCAATTCAAGGCGAGTATCCAATCGGCTATTTCTAAAATTAAAGCAGGGTGTCCTAATGCAGAATTTATTCTGATTGATAATATGTTGCCAGATGTTACTGGCATGGGAGCACCATCAAATGGTAATACGTTGATGTATGGTTTAAGTGCTCAATTACAATCACTGGAAGCTCCAGGTATCGTTAATCTTGACATGACTCAGATGAGTGATACGATTTATAAAAGAAAAAGTGCAAAAAGTTGTCTCACTAACTCACTCCATCCCAATGATTATTTAGCTCGTTGGTATGCACAAGGCTTGGTTGGATTGTTTTACACTTACTACACATCTATACCTTGTTGTGATGTGGAAGTGAATTCTATATCTGAAGATGGATCTGAAGTGGCAAATGTGTATCCAAATCCTGTGGTGGATGGTCACTTTATAGTGAAGTTTAATGAAAGTAATGTGATGGATGGAACTGTTTCTATTTTTGATATGAACAAACAGATAATCACTATCAAACAAACTGAGGCAATCAAAGACTACAATATTTCTTCACTTAATCTTCCATCGGGTATTTATATGATAAAAATTACGAATGGAGATAAATCATCAACCACGAAGATAATTGTCAAATAACAAGAATGCATTCATAAATCTTACCCTCAATCAATAAGGATAAGCCAAAAGAAGCCTCCACGTGCTTCATTTCTCCATCCTATTCCCTGAATATTGCCAAATTCAAGGATTATAATCCTCAAAAAATGGAATATTTGGGGAATAAAGTTTTGTTTATACCGATTTTGATAGAATAGAGTGGGTGTATGATAAAAAAAATCAGATACTAATTAAAATTAAATATATGTTACCAGAAAAATCTTTTGCAAATCCATTGAAAGGAATTTGGTTTGTTTTTAATGACGGAACCAATGCAATAAAAATTTTTGGGTCAATTTTTGGAAAGGAAAAAATTTACGTAAATGAAAAGTTAATATCCGAGCAACTTAGTTTCAAACTCGATTCTTCTCATAAATTTGAAGATTATAATGGTAATAATTATGAGGTTAAATTTTGTGTTTCAGATTTACTGAAGGGAAAAATGGAATGCCAAATTAAAAGAAATGATGAGTTGATCAAATCATTTAATACCCAATATGTCAAAGGAAAAAGTTTTCCGAAAATTCGTCTTATAATAGTACTGACTTTGTCTATAGGTTTTGGTGTAGTATGTGAAACTTTTAAGTTTCCTGATTTCTATTTTTATTGTTTTCTGATTGCCGTGTTATTTTTATTTTTCTTGTCAAGAAAAAATGGTCAAATTATAATTGAAGAAAGTTAGAAGGTGAAACCATAGTTTCTATCTGTTTTATAAAAAAACGAAAATCCCTTGCAATTCATCAAGTGAAATTACAGGGGATTTTCGTTTCCGTTGTGTCTGATTATTCCCACTCAATCGTTGCTGGTGGTTTGGAGCTGATGTCGTACACCACGCGGTTCACGCCTTTTACTTTGTTGATTATTTCGTTAGAGATTTTTGCTAAGAACTCATAAGGCAGTTGTGCCCAGTCGGCTGTCATAGCATCAGTAGATGTCACAGCGCGTAGTGCCACTGCATTTTCGTAGGTGCGCTCGTCGCCCATCACACCCACAGACTGTACAGGTAGTAAGATGACGCCCGCTTGCCATACGTGGTCGTAGAGGTTCCATTCGCGAAGTCCATTGATAAAAATATCATCAGCATCTTGAAGGATGCGTACTTTTTCGGCTGTAATGTCGCCAAGAATGCGCACTGCTAGTCCTGGTCCGGGGAATGGTTGGCGCTTGATGAGGTGGTGCATCATACCCAACTCTGTACCCACTCGGCGCACTTCGTCTTTGAAGAGCAGACGGAGCGGTTCGCAGAGTTTGAGGTTCATCTTTTCGGGAAGTCCACCCACGTTGTGGTGCGACTTGATGACGGTACCAGTGATGGACAGCGACTCGATGATGTCAGGGTAAATGGTGCCTTGTGCCAACCATTTCACATCTTTGATCTTGTGCGCTTCTTCGTCAAATACATCAATAAATCCTTTGCCTATGATTTTGCGTTTTTGCTCAGGGTCTTTCACGCCTTCCAGTTCTTTGTAGAAACGATCTTTTACGTTTACACCTATCACATTCAGCCCTAGGTGCTCATAATCTTTCATCACGTTTTCAAACTCGTTTTTGCGTAGCAAGCCATGATCCACAAAGATACAAGTCAAGTTTTTGCCAATGGCTTTGTGTAGCAAGACTGCTGCCACTGACGAATCCACCCCACCCGATAGTCCGAGCACCACTTTGTCGTTGCCAAGTTGTGATTTGAGCTCTGCCACGGTAGATTCTACAAACGAAGCTGGCGACCAGTCACGAGCACATCCGCAGATATTGAGGAAGTTTTCTAACAGTTGCGTGCCGTCTAAGGTGTGAAATACCTCAGGGTGAAATTGCACACCCCATGTTTTTTCACCGTCTACTTTGTAAGCAGCAAGTTCCACGTCGTCGGTACTGGCTATTTTTTTGAAATCGGAAGGTATGCGGGTGATGCTATCGCCGTGTGACATCCATATCTGTGAG
>CANIXM010000078.1 GCA_947471245.1 Paludibacteraceae bacterium
GATTCAAATGCGTACCAACGAATTGCTTTCAGGATCAAAGCAGGATATTGCAATAAAAATCTTTGGCGATGACCTGAATACATTAGCAGAAAAAGCGTCTCAAGTAGAGAAAATCATTCAAAAGGTTCAGGGCGTTGAAGACATAAACGTAGAAAAAGTGACTGGACTGGCTCAGATTCAGGTTGAATATAATCGGGATCGATTGGCACAATACGGTCTTTCGATTGCAGAAGTAAACCGTGTATTACGCACTGCCTTTGCCGGAAGCCAGGCTGGAGTTGTTTTTGATGAGGAGAAACGATTTGGAATGGTGGTTCGATTGGATAGAGATTATCGTCAAAATCTGGACGATGTAAAAAACCTTTCAGTTGCTTTACCCAATGGTGGACAAATTCCTTTTGAACAAATTGCCAGCGTAGAAATAAAATCAGGTCCTGCACAGGTGTCACGTGAAAATACTAAACGTCGTATAACCATTGGTTTTAATGTCAGGAATCGAGACGTACAAAGTATTATAGCAGATGTTACAAAACAAATTGATGCAAAAGTGCAACTTCCAACAGGTTATTATGTGAAGTATGGCGGTCAGTTCGAAAATCTTCAAGCTGCCAAAGCCCGTTTGGCTATTGCTGTACCGGTATCATTAATGCTCATATTTGTGTTGTTGTTCTTTACATTTCATTCCGTAAAGCAAGCCTTGTTAATCTATACAGCTGTGCCTATGTCGCTCATTGGTGGTATTTTTGCACTTTGGTTGCGGGGCATGAATTTCTCCATCTCGGCAGGGGTTGGCTTTATCGCTTTGTTTGGTATTGCAGTGCTCAACGGCATTGTGCTCATTGCCGAATTCAATCGGCTCGAAAAAGAAGGAGTATCTGATATCACCGAGCGAGTATTAAAAGGTCTGCATACACGTTTACGACCGGTAATTATTACGGCTGCCGTTGCTTCGTTGGGTTTCTTGCCTATGGCATTATCTACCTCGGCAGGTGCTGAAGTGCAAAAACCGCTGGCAACAGTTGTTATTGGTGGACTGATAACAGCCACTTTACTGACGCTAATCGTTTTGCCTATCTTTTACATATTCTTTTCAACTTTTTCATTCAGGTCACTTTTTAAAAGGAAGTCGGTGAAAACCTTGTCTGTTTTGTTGATGCTTGTTGTTTGTTCTTCGGGTTTTAATTCAATAAATGCGCAGCAAACTAAAAGCATTAATCTGAAACAAGCAATTCAAATGGCGTTGGACAGTAATTTATCCGTGCGTTCGTCAAAATATTCTGTTGATGTTCAAAAGGCCTTAAAAGGTGCTTCGTGGGATATTCCAAAGACTAGCATTGATGGACAATACGGGCAATTTAACTCCTATAGCAAAGACAATAGTTTCACTGTATCGCAATCCTTTGCTTTTCCAACGGTTTATATAAATCAAAACAAACTGGCTAAAGCCAATGTCAAAAGCAGCGAATGGCAGTTGAAAACTTCGCAGCTCGAAATTGCCACGCAAGTGAAACAAATTTACTGGCAATTGGCTTACCTGTATTCGAAGCAAAAATTATTCGCATATCAGGATAGTTTATACACTGGCTTCCAAAAAGCGGCAGAACTCAGGGCAAAAACGGGTGAAACAAACCAGCTCGAAATGATTTCAGCTCGTTCGCAAAGCCTCGAAATTAAAAATCAGTTGCAACAGATTAATGCAGATCTGGTGATTTATAATCAGAAACTGCAAACTATTTTAAATGTTGGAACAACCCTGTACCCTGCCGATACAGTGTTACACCGTATCGACTATTTACCTGCTGCCGACAAATCCGTTTTAGCTGCTAATCCTTCTGTTAGCTATATTAATCAACAGGTTGAAGTGGCTCGGTTGGAGAAAAAAGTGGAAAGCAGTCGAATATTACCCGATTTGAGTATAGGGTATTTCAGCCAAACCATGCAGGGAACTCAGGAAATAAACGGAGTGCCACGTGTATTTGGTACGGGCAACCGCTTTACCGGAATTCAGGCGGGCATTGCAGTTCCATTATGGTTTGCACCTTATTCTGCAAAAGCTAAGGCTGCAAAGTTTAAAGAAAAAGTGGCACAAACAAATGCGGAGTATTATTCAAAATCGCTTTCAGGTAGTTATCGTTCATTAATGCTTGAATTCAGCAAGAACAGCAATAGTGTTGATTATTACGAAAAACAGGCAATTCCAGAGGCCAATTTAATTATTGAACAGGCTACAAAAAGTTACAAAGCCGGAGCATTGGATTATCTGGACTACATTCTTAGTTTAAGTCGTGCATTAAGTATTAAGCAAAGCTATCTCGATGCACAGAACGACTATAATCAAACTATTATTTCTATTGACTTTATTACAGGTAAAATATATTAATTCCACCTTATCGACCCTCATTTGGGCTAGAGGTGTTAAAACAAAACATTATGACAAAATATAAATTTATATTGCCAATCATTATTATAGCTTTTTTCTTTGCGTTGACTTCTTGCAACGGAGGTAAAAAACAGAACGTTGAAACCAAAGAAACGGAAGTTATTCCCGAAAATATTGTAGAATTACGCGAAGATCAGATAAAACTGGCCAATATAGAAATGGGCGTAATTGAATTACGTTCAATGAGTGGAACATTAAAAGTAAACGGTACAGTCTCAGTTGCACCACAAAATCTGGCAACCGTTAGTATGCCAATGGGTGGGTTTGTAAAAAGTACAAACCTTATGCCTGGCAATGCTGTTCGGAAAGGGCAAACACTCGCCATTATCGAAAATCAGGAGTTTATCGACATTCAGCAAAATTATTTGGAAGCAAAAAACAGATGTGAACTTGCCAAAACTGAATACGACCGTCAAAAAGAACTTTTCAAAAGCGATGTATCTTCTCAGAAAAACATGCAGCAAGTTACTTCCAATTACAATAGCCTCAAAGTTCAGGTAAAAGCCTTGGAACAAAAGTTGTCGCTTGTTGGAATTAATCCGTTCAAACTGAACGAAGATAATATCAGTCGGTCAGTGGCATTGGTTTCGCCTATAACGGGGTATGTCAAGGCTGTAAATGTGAGTATTGGCAAATCTGTTTCGGCTTCCGATGTATTGTTCGAAATTGTAAACAGCGACAAACTATTTCTTGAACTCACATTATTTGAAAAAGATGCTGATAAAGTATCCAACGGTGAGAAAATTCGCTTCTATATCAACAATGAAACTGAACAGCATGAAGCAGTAGTCTATCAAACTGGAAAGTCTATAAATAATGATAAGACTTACAAAGTATATGCGAATGTTGTAGGTCATTGTAAAAACATGCTACCGGGTATGTATGTTAATGCTCATATTCAAGCTAAGAGTGGTCAGGTATCCTCTGTACCTTCTGCGTCCATTGTCAGTTTCGACGACAAAGACTATATTTTTGTATTTGAAAAGAACAAGGTAGAGAGCGGAAAACCTTTTACAGAATACCGGATGATTCAAATACAGAAAGGCGTTTCAGATGACGGATTTACAGAAATCGTTTTGCCTGAAGGCTTCAACTTTAAAGAAGCAAAAGTCGTTATTAAAGGGGCATACAATTTGCTTTCGGCAAAGAAAAATGCAGGAGAAATGAGCTGTTAATTAATTGAAAATAAAACGATTAAAATTATGAAAGAAATAAAAGCATTTGTAAAGCCATTTAAAGTAAATGATATTTTGAATCAATTACTACAGGCGGGCTATCCCAACACAACAGTTTCTTTAGCTGAAGGAACAGGGAAATTTAAAAGTGAGGACTCTACACTTTCAACCCATTTTTCTATAACAGATAGCAAAGTAGCCAAAATTGAAATTGTGTGCAATGATAAAGATGTCGATGAGATTGTAAATATTATCTCCCTAAAAGGACGAACCGGCAACCCCGGTGATGGACTTATTTATGTTTCAGATATACAAAAGGTCATTCGCGTAAGAACAGGACTGGAAACTGAAGATTAAAAAGTTAATTCAAAGAAAAGACAGCTCATTTAATTGAGCTGTCTTCTAAAAACTAGTCAGAAATACACGCAAGGACAAACTTTGCAACTTAGTTACACTCTCTTTTTCAGTATTTTTGTGCAGTCAAAACCTATTTATGGTTTATTCTAATCTAAAACTAAATACAAATTAGACATGAAAAAATATAAACTAAACAATTTAGATTGTGCGTCTTGTGCAACTAAGATTGAAAACAGTCTGTCAAAACTGGAGGAAGTAAAATTCGTATCGGTGAGTTTTGCAAACGCTACCATGACTATCGATACAGATAATATCGAAAAGGTCAAATCCAGTATTAAAGCAATTGAACCGGAAGTTGAAGTTCAAGATATTGAGAAAGAGAAAACCTTGGTTTCTGTTAATGAACTTGCAGAAAACAAAGGAACAATAATTAAGACCGCCTCCGCCTTAGTCTTACTGGTTATCGGGATAATATTTGAAGAAAAACTACACAATACCCCGTTTCAACTCGGTGAATATGCTGTATATGTCACCGCCTACCTTATTGTGGGTTGGAAAGTGATAGCTTCAGCTGTAAAAAATATCATTAGAGGACAATTCTTTGATGAACAGTTTTTAATGGCCATAGCAACACTGGGAGCTTTTGCTATTCATCAAATGCCCGAAGCAGTGGCAGTAATGTTGTTTTATGTGACCGGTGAATTGTTTCAGGACATTGCAGTGGGTCGTTCTCGCAAATCTATCAAATCGCTGTTAGAAATTAAGCCCGATTACGCCAACCTGAAATCTGGCGTGGAAGTAGTCCGGGTTTCTCCCGAAGATGTGAAAATTGGTGACATTATCGTTATTAAACCTGGTGAGAAAGTTCCACTCGACGGAACGATACTCGATGGAACTTCGTTCGTTGACACCGCTGCACTAACTGGTGAAAGTGTACCAAGAAAAGTAAACGTAAAAGATGAAGTTATGGCAGGGATGATTAATCAATCCGGTTTACTGACTGTAAAAGTCAATAAATTATTTGGTGAATCGTCTGTCTCAAAAATTCTTGAGCTAGTAGAAAATGCCACTTCACAAAAAGCTGAAACGGAGAAGTTCATTACAACTTTTGCACGGTATTATACGCCCATAGTTGTCATTGGTGCTTTATTGCTCGCCGTTTTGCCTCCACTGTTATTTGCCGGACAAACCTTCAGCGATTGGATTTATCGAGCATTGGTAGTGTTGGTTGTCTCCTGTCCATGCGCTTTGGTTATTAGCATTCCACTGGGCTACTTTGGTGGTATCGGCATGGCTTCAAGAAAGGGTATTCTGGTCAAAGGTTCCAACTTTCTTGATGCACTCACACAGGTAAAAACCGTAGTTTTCGATAAAACAGGAACACTTACAAAAGGAGAATTTAAAGTTTCGGAGGTGGTTACTTCCAACGGCTTTTCCAAAGACGAAATTTTAGAATATGCCGCTTATGCTGAAGCCAATTCAAATCATCCGGTAGCACAGTCAATTACTGTTGCATATCAAGGTAAAATTGATATTGCAAGAATTACAAAAACTGAAGAAATTTCGGGACATGGTATTAAAGCAATCGTTGACGGTAAAACAATACTTGCCGGCAATGATAAAATGTTGCACAAAGAAAACGTTGCGCATTCGGTTTGTCAGGTTGACGGAACAGTAGTGCATGTAGCAATTGATCACGTTTATGCGGGTTATATTATTATTTCCGATAGCTTGAAAGACGATGCTATTCAAGCTATCGAAAGTCTTAAAGCAAAGAATATTCAAACGGTCATGCTCACCGGCGACAACCAATTTGCTGCAGCAGCTTTTGCAAAGAAATTGAATATAGACAAATACTTCTACGAACTACTCCCCGAAGATAAAGTAAAACACATTGAACAGTTAATCAAAGAAAATAAAGGGGGCAAAGTAGCATTTGTTGGCGATGGAATAAACGACGCTCCGGTAATTGCCCGCGCGGATATAGGAATAGCCATGGGCGCACTTGGCTCCGATGCCGCAATTGAAACTGCCGATGTGGTACTGATGACAGACTCACCGTCAAAAGTTGCCCTATCCATTGATGTTGCAAAAACAACCAGAAACATTGTTTGGCAAAATATTTACTTTGCTATGGGTGTAAAACTCGTTTTCATTGTTCTGGGTGTATTCGGTGTTGCAACCATGTGGGAAGCTGTGTTTGGTGATATGGGAGTTGCTTTAATTGCTGTTTTTAATGCTATTAGAATACTGAAAAAATGAAAAAGATATTATTTATAACATGCATACTAATTTCTATGAATATGTATGCTCAAAAAACGAGAGAAATCAAGAACAACGAAATAAAAGTTCTTTTTCTTAGTTCACTTGATTTCAAACAAGCGAAAGCTACCCAAATTACAGATTTTTTGCACAAAGGGGATAAAATAAAACTTAACCAGTTTTTTATTTCCCCGGATATTACGGTTGTTGAACAAAACACAAAAAAGAGTTTCCCAAAAGACAGTATTTTTGCAATTCAACTAACTAATGGACAGAATTATCGCTTTATCAATCGGAAGCCATATCTTATTGCTGATACTTCTTTTCTTTATATCTATACAAGAAATGACGTTAAAACTGAATATAAGCAATCAGGTCCACGCACTATCCATAAGGAGATTCCCGTAACCGTCTATTGTTTTAGCTTTGGAGACCATAAAAAAGTGTATTCACTTACCTTGGTAAATCTTCGAAAATATATTCTTATCGATCCTGTAGTTCACACAGCTGTGTGCAATAAATTTACCAATGATGAAATGCTGTCTGAAATTAACAATAGCACTGGGCATTTCATTTTAAACGAAATAATACGCTCTAAACTCAATCAATAACAATTTAATACTATCGCTATGGAATACTATTTTAGCAAAACGCTTCATGTTTCCTTCGATGAAGCAATTACGAAAACAACAGAAGGATTAAAATCTCAGGGCTTCGGAGTTATAACCGTTATTAACATGAACGAAAAGCTCAAAGAAAAGCTCAATGTCGATTTCAAACGGTATACCATTCTCGGGGCATGTAATCCCCCATTTGCCTACAAAGTCTTGCTGGCCGAAGATAAAATCGGTACAATGTTACCATGCAATGTGTTGGTTATTGAACAAGGAGAAAACCTCATTGAAGTAGCAGCCGTCAATCCAATTGCCTCTATGCAGGCAATTTCAAACCCGGCTCTAGGCGAAGTCGCTCAACAAGTGACAAACTTGCTCCAACAAGTAATTGAAAATTTAGATAGCGACTTTCTAAAATAATTTTACACAATGCCTTATGAATGTAATAAAAACAATAGGGATATTTATCCTTGCAGGATTTTGCGAAATAGGTGGCGGTTTTCTGGTTTGGCTTTGGTTGAAAAGCGAGAAACCAATATGGTACGGTGTATTAGGTGGTATCATTCTCATATCTTATGGAGTTGTTGCAACTTGGCAAACAGCTAATTTTGCCAGAGTGTATGCCACATACGGAGGCTTTTTCATTGTAATGTCTTTACTATGGGCTATGAAATTCGATAACTTTTCACCCGACAAATATGATTTAATCGGTGCTGCAATTGCATTGTTAGGTGTCTGCATAATATACTTTGCTCCACA
>CANIXM010000079.1 GCA_947471245.1 Paludibacteraceae bacterium
GCCGCAGGCAAATATCACGAAGTAAATATCGCGAAGCTATTATCGTTACCCACCCAAAACGTTATAGAGCCGTTGTCTTTTATTGGATACGAATTTGATAGATTAAACAACAGTAAAATAAAAGCGTGGTTATTGAATTCGATATTTAAAATCCAATATTAATGAATTAATTAGTAGTCAAACCACACATATTCAGTTGTATAAATGTGAAATAATAAAATAATTTAAAATATTATAGTACTATGTATTGCATAGTACTATAATGTGATGTATATTTGCAACGAGAAAAGAAAAAAATATGATGAATGCCGAGAATATTAAATCGCAAATGCGAAAAGGATACTTAGAGTATTGTATTCTACTAATTCTTAAAAATAAATCAGCTTACGCTTCCGATATTATTGGTGAACTAAAAGAGGCAAAACTGATAGTGGTAGAGGGCACACTCTATCCATTATTGACTAGACTTAAGAATGGAGAGTTACTTGATTATAGGTGGGAAGAATCCACTCAGGGTCCTCCACGGAAATATTATGAAATGACTGAAACGGGTAAACTGTTTTTAAACGAATTGGAAACAGCTTGGCAGGAAATAAGTGATGTAGTAGATAAAATTAAAACTTCCAATAATTAAATGCAAGAATATAGCTAAACACAAACACTAAAATACACTTATAAAAATGAAAAGGACATTAACAGTAAACTTGAACAACATCGTTTTTCATATCGATGACGATGCTTATGAAATGCTCCATGAATACTTATCTGACATTTCTGATTATTTTGAATCTGAGGAAGAAAGAAAAGAAATAATGCAGGATATTGAAGCAAGAATTGGAGAATTGTTTAATGAAAGGCTTCAAAAAGGCAAAAATGTAATTACGATTGACGATGTCAAACAAGTAATTGCGATAATGGGAAAGCCTAATGAATTTGCTGGTCAGGACGAAAAACCTCATCAGAACAAAAAGAGTAAGATTAAGAGTAACAATAAGAATCAGAAGTACAGAAGGTTCTATCGAGACCCCGAAAATTCCATTTTAGGTGGTGTAGCAGGTGGTTTGGCAGCCTATTTTGATTGGGATGTTAGTCTGGTTCGTATTCTGATGGTGGTAGCTGTATTCATAGGGATGGGTATAGTTATCCCAATTTACTTTGTAATGTGGCTTGTTTCACCTGAAGCAAAGACAGCATCCCAACGTCTTGAAATGCAAGGAGAAGATGTGACAGTGAATAGTATAAAGTCTGAATTTGAGCATGTTAAATCTTATGTAAAAAGCGACGACTTCAAATATAAGGCTAACACAATAGGCGCTCGCTTACTACATTTGATTCAATTACTCATCAAGCCTTTTGTTGCTTTAGTAGGTGCAATTTTTGGATTGGTGACCATTGTTAGCTTGGTGTGCATTTTATTGCTCGTAGGGTTCTTAGTTTTCAATCCATCAGCTGTGAGTATCTTTAACGCTAGTTGTCTAACTCCGTGGACTAGCACACCAGAAAACTATGCATTGCTACTTATTTCCATCCTATTAATCATAGGATGTCCTGTGTTTATGATATTTTTCTGGGCCATCCGATTTGCTAAGGGTAATATGCATACTTCCAAAATAACTTCATGGGTGGCATTTGTTTTATGGCTAGCTGGTATATTTATGTTGTTAAGTGTTGTAAATCAACCATTTTGTTGTACTGGCGATGGCGATAGCCATCAGGTGGCACTGATCAATGATAATGATGGTGCTTTTGAGCAAAACAGGATTTTGGACAGATTCAAAAGCGTAAGCATTGAAGGACATATCGATTTACAAATCGTACAGGATAGCGTACAAAAAGTAATGGTTTATTCACAGGATCATTATCAAAAAAGTATTTTGACTGAAGTTATCAATGGAACGCTTCAAATTAAAACCAATGGAATCTCGTTGAATAGAATAACCAAAATCACATTACATGTGGATACATTGGAAAGTATATCTGCTAAAGGAGCATGCGCTATTCACACCTTGAATCAACTGACAAGCCCAAATCTAAGCATTAAAATTAAAGGGGCATGTGAATCAGATATAGATGCAAAAATAGCCAACACAATAGAAATTGAAACAAATGGTGCTTCGGATCTAAATCTGTCGGGGCATTGTAAGACACTCAAACTGAATAGTGCAGGTGCAAGTGATATTGATGCTGAAAAAATGATTGCAGAAACTTGTTTTGTAGAACTTAAAGGGGCTAGTGATGCTAAAGTGTATGCTTCAAAAAGCTTTGATGGTGATGCAATGGGAGTGAGCCACATCAAATGCTATGGACATCCTAAAGATGTAAAAAAGGATGAGCATTTTACTTCTTCGATTATTTTGAAATAAAACGACATTCAATCAGCAGGCTGTTTGTTATCTTTAATAGAGGAATCAACCATCATAATAATAAAGTTATTTTTGTTGATTCCTCTATTTATTTTCAATTTTCAATTATTAATTATCAATTGAGTCCGCCCATCCACCTTGACAAGTGCACACTAGGTTTCTATCGCCATAGGCATTATCCACACGTGCTACATTGATCCAAAATTTATTTTCAGCCACCCATTGTGAAGGGTAAGCAGCTTTTGATCGACTGTACGAGTGATTCCATTCATCTGAAACAATTGCATATTCGGGATGTGGCGCATTGAGCAACACATTGTCGGTAGCATCGGCCACACCAGATTCAATTTCCTTAATCTCTGAATAAATTTGAAGCATAGCCTCTGTAAACCTATTTAGTTCTGCCAATGATTCGCTTTCTGTAGGTTCTATCATCAGCGTGCCGTGAACTGGGAACGAAAGTGTGGGTGCATGAAATCCATAATCCATCAACCGTTTGGCAATATCAGTTTCGGTTACTCCTGAGACTGCTTTAAAATTTCGACATTCCAAAATTAATTCATGACCTACCCTGCCATTTTCACCAGTATATAGTACACCGTAGGAATCCTTTAATTTTGAAGCAAGATAATTTGCATTGAGAATAGCAATTTTTGTAGAATGAGTCAACCCTTCTTCACCCAACATGCGGATATAGCCATAAGTAATGGTTAGTACACTGGCACTACCATAAGGAGCGGCAGAGACAGTGTTCATTCCAAACGATTTACTTGGAAGGAATTCGATCAAATGTCTAGCCACACAGATAGGTCCCACACCAGGTCCCCCACCACCGTGAGGAATAGCAAAGGTCTTGTGAAGATTTAGGTGGCATACGTCAGCACCTATTGCTCCAGGATTGGACAAGCCTACTTGAGCATTCATATTGGCACCGTCCAAATAAACCTGTCCTCCAAATTCGTGGATGACAGCTGTCATTTGCTTGATATGTACTTCGAAAATGCCGTGTGTTGAAGGATAAGTAATCATACATCCAGCAAGTGTATCAGCATTGGATGCAGCTTGAGCCTTCCAATCTTCAAAATCAACATTGCCATTTTCATCACACTTAGTAACCACGATTTTAAAGCCTGCTTGAGCTGCACTGGCAGGATTGGTTCCATGTGCCGAAGCTGGAATAAGCAGTGTATTTCGTTGTGATTCATTTTTAGATAAGTAATATGCTCTAATAGCCATCAAGCCTGCATATTCACCCGCAGCGCCTGAGTTGGGCTGAAGACTGCAGGCATCTAAGCCTGTAATGGTGGAAAGGTAAGTCTCTAGTTCAGTGATCATCTGATTATAACCTTCGGTCTGATCCAAAGGTGCTAATGGATGAATGCCACCAATTTCAAGTTTTGACATTGGCAACATTTCTGAAGCTGCATTTAATTTCATGGTACATGACCCTAGCGAAATCATGGAATGTGTCAAAGAGATATCTCGGCGTTCTAACTTCTTGATGTAACGCATCATTTCGGTTTCACTGTGATATTGGTTGAAAACATCATTAGTTAAATATGCAGATGTCCTTTCAAAAAATTCATCGAAAGATTGAAGATCAGATAAATCATTCTCTTCTGCATAAACTGGGGCATTATCTACAGCAGTTGCAAAAATTTCAATCAACGTGTTTACATCATCAATATCAGTAGTTTCGTCAATGCTCAATCCTATCTCTCCCGATTCATAATAGCGAAAATTAACTTCATATTCCAACGCTAAAATCTTGAATCTATCTACAGTCAAGCCTTCGGGCAAACTGATTTTCAAAGTGTCGAAGAAGTTTTCGTTTTCTTGAACGAAACCGTAAACTGGTAAGATTTCATTGATATAACTTGCTGAGGTATGTATTCGTTGAGCTATGGATTTTATTCCTTTTTGACCATGATATACTGTGTACATTCCAGCCATTGATGCCAACAATGCTTGAGCTGTACAGATGTTTGAGGTTGCTTTTTCGCGCTTGATGTGTTGCTCACGTGTCTGAAGGGCCATCCGCAATGCTGGTTTACCATTGGCATCTTTACTTATTCCAATAATACGACCAGGCATATCACGCTTAAACTCTTCACGTGTAGCAAAGTATGCGGCTGCAGGGCCACCATATCCCATGGGGATTCCCCATCGTTGTGTGCTACCAAATGCGATATCGGCTCCCCATTCTCCAGGAGGTGTAAGTAGAGCCAGGCTCAAAATGTCAGCAGCAACTGCCACCTTACAATCTTTGGCATGAGCATCCGCTACAAATTCAGCATAATCTTCAACACTACCATTGGCATTGGGGTATTGAATAATAGCACCAAAATGTTTTTCGGTGAAATCAAATGTTGAATAATCAGCTATTTGAAGTTGAATACCTTGAGCTTCCGCACGTGTTCTTAGCACTGCTAGGGTTTGAGGAAATACATTTTCATCAACAAATAGGACATTTGCTCCCACTTTGACCTGTGCACGACTTCTAAGATTAAGCATCATAGTAGCTGCTTCTGCACCAGCAGTGGCTTCGTCAAGTAGTGATGCATTAGCCAATGGAAGACCAGTAAAGTCGGAAACAGCAGTTTGGAAATTGAGCAAAGCTTCTAGTCTGCCCTGCGAAATCTCAGCTTGATATGGAGTATAGGAGGTGTACCACGATGGGTTTTCGAAGATATTTCGTTGAATCACTGCTGGAGTGCAGGTGTCATACCACCCCTG
Source organism: Paludibacteraceae bacterium (assembly GCA_947471245.1). Lineage (GTDB taxonomy): Bacteria > Bacteroidota > Bacteroidia > Bacteroidales > Paludibacteraceae > Paludibacter. Next base: position 5,100 of record CANIXM010000079.1, read on the forward strand.
ACCGATGTAAGAAGTATAAACTTTATTTTTAGCAGCTATTTCGGCAATGTGTTCCGCATATTGGCGTTCCGAAAGTGCATCTGGCAATTCCAATTTATTATTCAAACGAATGGATGATGGGATGGTTTGAACAATTAATTCATCAAGGCTATTGGCTCCAACCACCTGAAGCATAAGTTCTTGATCTTGATCTGAAATACCAATATGGCGAGATTGTAACATGTCTTTCATCTGTTTATAATTGTTTTTTAGTTGTCAGATGGAACTCGCACATAAACATCTCCTTGTGTGTCAAAGTTAATTTGTCGTGCTCGTTTCATTTGTAAATAGTTTAGCCTCCCCAAGCCCCTCCAAGGAGGGGATGTGAAGTTAGTATTGTTTAATCAAACCCATGTGTTTACTAAAGTTAGTAATTGGTCATGAGTGTGTTCATTAATAAAACTTTTTGATATTAAAGGGCACAAAGTTACAGGTTTTCTTTGTTAACAGGCATCAGAATAATTGAAAAGTTATCCACAATTTATGTACAGGAATCACTCGTTAAAAAAATGAGATGAGGTTGTGCAACTTCTATTGGTGGAAATAAAAAAATGGTTGCCCCATCATTTATGAGACAACCATTATTAATCAGTATTCAAATTGAGTTTTACTCAACTATTAATTTTTGAGTGGCAACTTTGTTCCCTTTTTGAGCCCTTACGAAATAAACTCCAGTACTTAAACTCAAGGAAGAAATATCATAGTCTTTTGATGGAGTAGATTGCCTAAAATAAGCCACCATCACACCTTTAGCGTCCAAGATAGAAATCATTACAGACTGCTCATCATATACATCAGCAAGTTTGATGGTCATGAGACCTTGATTGACAGGATTGGGCGAAATAGAAAGAAAATTATCTTCCACAGTTACTTGATTGACATTAACAGCTGTTTCATCAAACATCGTTATTAATCCTTGAGTGTACCATCTCACTAGATAATCATTGGGATGTAGAGAATTTGCAATACAATGATCTTCCCCTTTGCGAGCATAAATACTGTCACACATTTGTGTCATAGGGAAATTGGTTACACCTACCGACTCCAAAGTAGCCAACTGATCACGAATTGCTCTCATTCTCGTTGGACCAGCAGTGCCTGGTGAACCTGTTCCTTTACCTGGCAACATATTATTAACCAATATAATTTCAGCATTGGGACATTTTGATTGGATTTTAGAAATTGTAGATTGGATTTGTGATTTAAAAGCTGTGGCGGAACCACCCCAAATATCATTCATTCCATGATCGAGTAATACTAAATCAGGATTGTTTGGTGTTACCATATATTCTACAAATTGATTTGCCCATGACGCTGATTTACCACCTAGTGAAGCATTATATACAGTAACTGGACCTCCAAATTTTTTACGCAAAGCATCACCAAGCATATCAACATAACTATGCATATAAGGCGCAACAACTTGAAAATTTTTATCATCGCCTGCAAAACCGCTCGTATTGTTTCCACAAGTAATACTCATGCCAAAAGCCACTACAACTATCGGTTCTTTAGCCTTTAACTTGGCCATTGTTTTTGGTAATTTATCTCCTTGATAGTGAAAAATTGAACCACCACCCCAATTGGATCTATCGGGAATATAGGTCACACAAGTCCATGAAGTATTTTGTACATTTCTCAAATTATTCCTTCCTACTCCAGCAGAAAAAGTAGATGAAACTTTCGAAGACAATTGTGTTATTGTCTTTCTTTCAAAGCTATAGTCAACTCCTTCTTGAAATTTTTGAGAAAAATCGTAGTTTGTTACCGAAATTATTTTAGAAGGTGTAAACATCAGGTTTGCAGTTTTGCCAACTGCCGACAATAAAACCAATTCATTATAAATTGTATCCGCTTTCCAAAAAGGTTGCATGTACTGATCGATATTGCAAGTTGGTATATTTTCGGGTAAAAAGTGGGGAAATTCCCAGTAGTCAGCTGTGGATACAGCCCAAGCAGCTTTTGCAGGTGATACAGAATAAGTTTCAATATCCGAAACCAACTGATTTCCTTCAGCATCATAAAAAATGACACTTCCACTTGTCCAAAAAATCATATTTTGAGTTGCGGGAACCGCACCTTCAGGTGGTGTCCATTTGGGAGCTTTTTTGTTTTGAGCCGTGGAGACTAAGGTTACAAGAATCATTAATCCAACTAAAAGATTTTTCATTCGATAATAGATTTGAAATGAGTAGTATTAAATATTTGAAAGCGCAAATTTAGTACAAATCAGTTAACTACTACATGACTGTTTCCATGTTCTAAAACACATATTGTTGATTAAACAAGGTGATTTTTGTCAAAAAAACTGCTAAACGAACAAAAAACATTCAATTTCACATTCACATCATAAAAAATAGTAAACATAATGACATAAAATCTGTTCTAATTTTAGTACTTTTGCACTATGAAATGAGCAC
>CANIXM010000080.1 GCA_947471245.1 Paludibacteraceae bacterium
GGTTCTGGAGCTGAAGTTACATTTCAGTCCACCATGGGTAAAGCCAACAGATTAGAACTTGACCTCGGAGCATATTCTCAAAGCTTCAGTCTTGCAGCCATTCTGCAATGGAAATGGAATCTGAATCAAATAGGACCAGGTTTTGCTTGGTACGCAGGTGGTGGACTGAGTGCTGGTAGTTACTATGGCAATAACATTGGTCTAGGGATATTGGGACAAATAGGGATAGAATACAACTTTAATATCCCATTACAGATTTCCTTAGATTTCCGACCAAGTTGGAATAGTTATTACTCCTATTACAACGGCACCGGGCTTTCGGTGAGATATCGGTTTTAAAATTCACCGCTAAAGATGATAGAATACAAACAACTTTGCATTGCCACTTGCCAGATAGCACGCGAAAGCGGACGTTTTATGGCAGAGGAAAGAAAAAACTTTGATGCCTCGATGGTAGAGCACAAAGGGCTTCACGATCTGGTGAGTTATGTGGATAGAGCTTCGGAGGTGAGGATTATAGCAGCCCTACAAGATTTGTTGCCCGAATCTGGTTTTATAGCTGAAGAAGGCACAACCACCAAAAGAGGAGAAAGGTACAACTGGGTGATTGACCCATTGGATGGCACCACTAATTTTATTCAAGGAATACCCATCTACTCTGTCAGCATAGCGCTTATGGATGCTGATGAGCTAGTGCTTGGTGTGGTTTATGAAGTGGGGCAAGATGAATGTTTTTATGCTTGGAAAGATGGTGGAGCACATTTAAATGGAAAATCGATACACACATCCACCACTTCAGACACTCACCATGCCCTGATGGCTACTGGCTTTCCGTACACCAATTTCAAGAATTTGGACAAATACATGCAATACCTTAGTTGGGCGATGACTTCCACACGTGGGTTACGTCGATTGGGCTCTGCGGCTGTAGATTTATCCTATGTGGCTTGTGGCAGATTTGATGCTTTCTTCGAAACAGACCTCAAAGCATGGGATGTGGCTGCAGGTGCTTTTATCGTCAAAGAAGCAGGTGGTAATGTTTTCGATTTCGGTGGTGGTAGCGATTTTATTTTTGGAGGTCAGATCATCGCTTCAAATCAATCATTGACTACGATAATGCTTGAGAAAGCTAAAGAATTGATGCAATAAAAATTCAAAATTCAAATACCCATGATTATCAACGAAAGAGAAAATCGAAGTGAACGATTGTTGCAAGTAGCCAATGAAATGATGACAGCTGCACGCACAGCACCTAAAGCCAAAGGCATAGACGTAATTGAAGTAGCATTGGTTACAGGTGAGGATATCAACCTATTGTCAACAGCAATGTTGGAACAAGGCAAACTCCCAGGCTTTAAATCAATGCTTCGCGACGGAGAAAATATCCTGCATTCTGAGGCTATCGTGTTAATTGGCACCCGACCTCAACCATTGATGACAGACTGTGGGTATTGCGGATTCGAGTCCTGTGCCAAAAAGAGTGAACATCCCTCCATTCCTTGTGCCATCAACATGGTTGATGTTGGTATTGCCATTGGGTCTGCTTGCACTGTAGCTGCGGATCACCGAGTGGATAGTAGAGTGATGATATCGGTGGGTAGGATGGCAGAAAAAATGGGGTTGCTTCCCAACGCAAATTCCATTTATGGCATTCCAATCAGTTCTACATCTAAAAGTCCTTTCTTTGACCGACCTTTGCACTAATAATACCAACTGTACATATAAAATGACCCAAAGTCATTTTTATGTCTACTGTTGTTAATGCCTTTGCTTTAAACAAATAGTATCAATGAGTCGAAGTCGAAATTGAACTATATTGTTTGTGCAAACGGTATAAACAATCAACCCTAATAAGATTTTCAAAATCTCACTAGGGTTGTATTTCAATTTTCTATTTTCTATTTTCAATTCTAATTTTCACTCATTTTCATCTTCGTCTATTTCTTCATATTTCCCATAGTTGCGTGCACATTCTACCAACTCATTAACACGAAACGGATCTTGTTCAATAATATTGCCTACTACCACAATATCAGCTCCAGCATCATAGGCCTTTGTTAAGTCCTCTACTGTTTTAATACCACCTCCAACTATCAAAGGAAGCGACAATCCATTTGCCACATATTCAATCATTTCAGATGGCACAGGGTGAATCGCACCACTACCCGCTTCAAGATATACCATTTTCATTCCCAACAGCTCAGCTGCTACAGCAGTGGATAAAGCAATTTCCTTTTTGTCATTCGGAATAGGCTTTGTGTTGCTGATGTATTCCACCGAACTGGGCTTGCCGCCGTCAATCAAAACATATCCGGTTGATATAACTTCTACATCCGAGTTTTTGATGGCTACAGATGAGGTGATATGTTGACCAATGAGAAATTCGGCATTTCTCCCTGAAAGTAACGAAAGATATAACATTGCATGTGCATTGGCACTAAACTGAGAGGCATCACCTGGAAAAAGGATGACATCAGCCTTGGTTTCCTCCTTGAGAAGGTCTATGAAAGTATCGGTAGGCGCAAGCGTGTGACTACCTCCCACGAAAATAAAATCGGGCTGACTAGAAAGCATGGCCGAAATAGTAGCTGACAATACCCTACCCCGACATTTGTCAGGATCCAACAAGACAGCAATCATTTTGTGCTTTGCCTCACGGTTCAAGAGAATCTTTCTGTAGATAGAATTCATAGTGGTATGTTTTTTTATGCTATGCAATACACCATGGTGTAAATAGCTGATTGAAAATATCTTAGATCAAAAGTATTATTTGTTGAAATGTGTTTTGCTGTGATATCTCCTTGAACCGCAATCTCAAAATTTTCTACCTCAAGTTCGTTGGAGAAATCTACTGCTTCATGCCCTATGATTTTGTAAAGCGCCTCTTTGGCCGACCACGCTATTTGAATTTTCCTCCTGTCAAGTGGATCAAACAAATACCCTTGTTCTTTTTCACTTAAAAAACGCTTATACACGGCATCCATTTTCTGTGTATTCAACTCTATATCTACACCTACCTCACGAGTGGGATGTGTGAATACAGCGATGTAATTTGCACTGTGTGATATGGATAAATGAAAATTTCCATTTTTGGGAAAGGGCTTACCACTCTGTGTATAGCACACTTCCACCGTGTTGGCTATTTGCTTTAGAATAAATCGTGTACCTAAAAATTCCCTTTTACGCTTTTCGGAGTGTTTTTCAGAAACTACAACACATTCCAACTCATCTTGTTTAAAATAAGAAAAAAGTTGGTCTGTGTTTTCAGTTATTTCTGCTACGATCAACCTTCCTTCTGCTATAAAAATATCGTGATGAATAATCATTTTTTCCACTCAAAGCTTTCCATTATTCGGATTACATCCTCTCTGATGTATTTGACCATTGGAGCTATAGAATCTTTATTTGGCACATTATCAAAGTACAACGACCCTCTAAAAAAGTGTTTGCTACTATCTGTGAGTATAAACTGTACGCTAGAAGCTGTATTTCCCTTTAGATCGTACAATATCCCATACACTCGCTTTTCGGGATGTAGATATACTTTTTCTGCTATTCCGTCTGCTTTGACACTGTGCTTATACACAAATTTTCGTCCGTCCTCCAGCAATTGTTCAAGGTTACAATTTACAGGTAAATAACTACAGTAAATGCTAGCATTAAGGTAAGGATACTTGATATCAACCCATTTTTCATGACCTTTCTCAAGGTGTTGCTGCACTTCGGCAGATGTCGAATAATCAAACTTGTACGTACCATCTGCATCCAATGCTTTGTAATTGTGTGCTGGTAAATCCACTCTGAAATAGCCATAAGGCAATGGCATATCAGTATTTGAACATGAAAAAAGAACTAAAGAACAGCACAAAATTATAAATATTTTCGAGATTCGAACAAAATACATAAGTTTTTTTCTAAATAATGGTTAATTAATTATGAAACAAGCACGACAAACAAACTTAGACACACAAGGAGATGTTTATGTGCGAGTTCTATCTGACAACTAATAAACAATTATAATCAGATGAAACGAGCACGACAAATTAACTCTGACACACAAGGAGATGTTTATGTGCGAGTTCCATCTGACAACTAAAAAACAATTATAAACAGATGAAATAATTTAATTTACAGTTGATTCTTCCGCCACATCCTTCATGATGGTAAGCCTCACACGTTGAATTCTTCGATGATCTACAGCCATGATTTCAAATTTGTATGACCCATATTCAATGGTTTCATTTACGGTGGGAATATCACCTTTTATTTCAAGAATTAATCCGGCTAAAGTTTCAACCTCTTCGGTCGCTTTTCCAAAATCATCTTCAGAGATTTCTTCGATTTTAAAGAAGTCATTAAGCTGAATCTTGGCTTCGAACACAAAATGATTGTCATCGATTTTGGTGTACAGTTTCACTTCTTCATCGTACTCGTCGCTAATATCGCCTACAATTTCTTCCACGATATCCTCCATGGTTATTAATCCAGAGGTTCCGCCATATTCATCAACTACAATTGCAAGGTGAATTTTATTCTTCTGAAATTCATTCAGCAGGTCATTGATTTTTTTTGTTTCTGGCACATAATAAGCCTGACGAATCAAACTTTGCCACCTGAAGTAAGCTGGTTTGTCAAGGTGAGGAAGTAGATCTTTGCTATACAATATCCCTTTGATGTTATCGCGTGTTACTGCAAATACTGGGATTCTAGAATAGCCCGATTGGACAATGATGTCTATCACTTGTTTGAAATTCATCTTCACATCCACATCTACCATGTCCACCCTCGATGTCATGATCTCCTCTACTTGGATATTTCCAAACTTTATTATGCCTTCAAGCAGCTCTGTGTCTTCATCTTTGCTGTTGGATGTCAATTCCAAGGCATGTGAAAGTTCCATCATCGAGATATTGGACTTGTTGTATTTTGAAAGTTTGCTATTGACTACTGATGTGGAATTGACCAACAGACTTACAAATGGGCTAAGGGTTTTCTCCAAAAACGAAAGTACTGGTACGGTCACCTGTGCTGACTTCCTAGAAAATTGGGCAGCATAGATTTTGGGGATGACTTCCCCGAAAAGTAGTATTGAAAAAGTAATGACAATGGTGTTGAATAGAAAGCCTACCAGAGGCGCATTGGTAAAGTCAAGTACTGTACTGGTGAAGTAGGTGAGTAAAAGAATAACACCAATGTTTACAAAATTATTGCCAATCAAAATGGTGGCTAGCAATCGTTGGGGCTGTTGGAGAAGTCTCAGAATATTTTTCTCTGTTTTCTGGTCGCTTTCTTCCAACTCTTCAATCTCTTGTGGATCTAATGAAAAGAAAGCCACCTCTGATGCTGAGATGATAGCAGAGCAGCACAACAACATAAGAGTGATAAACAAAGCTATCAACCCCGAAAGCGTGACAGGATGCGTGGTGACACCGTCAAATAATAATGCAAGCCATTCAAAGTCCAATGAAATATCTATTTAAATGAATAATTAAGGAAATGTAATTTCAAAACAACCGCATATTATTCCAGAATTTAACCTTGAAATATAAGCCGCATTTCTTGTAACTACATCCTTATAACTACTGTAAATGAAATAAAAACGAAAAAAATCTAATTCACTCGGCAATGACGATAGTGAAATCACTCACGTCTGGAAAAGTTAGTTGCAACTAAAAACGAGTGAAACACATCAGCATATCACAAAATATCAGTCAAAAGAGTTATTGGACAAATATACACATTTTTTTAAATCTGGAAGAAGTTTCCTAATGTCAAAAATGGCATTTTCTAGTAGCCACTAGCCAATATATCTGCTAAATGAACTCCTTGAATAGCAATACCATTTTTAGTGCAATAGCCATTGATATTCATCAGACAAGACGCCTCGGTACTAACAATGTATTTCACACCCGTGGCGAGAGCACTCTCTACCTTTTTTTGCGCCATCGCAGCCGAAATAGATGGATGTTTCACCGCAAAGGTTCCTCCAAATCCACAGCAGGTTTCGGCTTCTTCCATCTCTACGATTTCTAAACCTTCGACCTGTGATAGCAACTGCCTTGGTTCGTTCTTAATGCCATACTCTCGTAATGCAGAACAAGAATCATGAAAAGTAACCTTATGTTCAAACTTGGCACCAAGTTGGTCCACCTTCAGCACATTGACCAAAAAATCAGACAACTCGAACACTTTGCTTTTTAACTCCGTGTGCTTTGCCAATAATTCGGGACGGGCCTCCATCAGCTTATGATAATGATGCTTCACAAAACTAGTGCATGAACCTGAAGGAGAGACCACTGGGCTGGTAGGGTGAAAGTCATTCAGAAACTTCTCTGCGAGTGTTGAAGCTTCGCCCCAATAGCCACTGTTGAATGCTGGCTGACCACAACATGTTTGATTATTGTTAAACAACACCTTGCAACCAGCTTTTTCGAGCACTTTTACTGTGTTCAGCCCTGTTTGAGGGTATAGTTGGTCTATGTAGCAGGGTATGAATAATTGAACTTCCATGAAATTGAGATTGCTAATGAGAAGTATTAACCTTGTTACTTCCTAATAAAAAATGATTCTATAGTCAGGCAAAATAAATAAATCTGAAACTACTACTTGTTAATTTTTAAATCGACATAAACCGGCAAATGATCGGAATATCCACCATGGTACTTGAATCCGACATATGTTCTACACGGTTGTTTTCCAAGGTATTTGACATCATCTTCGAGCAAAAAATCAGCATCAAACACATGTGCCTCGGAGTTCCGAACAGTGATTTTTGAACTTGGTACCAACAAACTGCCAGAAACGATAATCTGATCAAGCATACCCCATTCACCTTTATACTTATTCGTCCCTTTTTCATTAAGGTGCATTGGGTACATCAAATTGTACAGCTGTGTATTATTTACGCTTTTGCCTATTGGTAAGGCTGCAAGTGCTTCGTTCAGACTTTTATTGGTCGGGTAATCATTGAAATCGCCCATCACCATCACATTAGCTGACTTATTTTTGACAAAGATACTATCAATTTTCGTTTTGATGAGTGATGCCACACATATTCTTTTGTGTTCAGATGCTAACTCACCACCAAGCCTGGATGGGAAATGGCAAACAAACACATGAAGCGTATCCTTTCCAGCGGCAATTCCTTTAACATATAATACGTCTCTTGTCAAATGACCCGACGGCAATTTTACTTTTATGGCATGTTCTTTCAAAGGTTTGAACTGGAGCGGGTCATACAGCAAAGCCACATCTATCCCTCTTGGGTCGGGTGACTCATGGTGAATAAACTTGTATTTAAGTTGCTTGAGTGGGGAGAATTTTGTCAGATGATCCAAGCATTTATTATTCTCTACTTCACACAATCCTACCAGTGCAGGATTGTTCCATTCACCTATGGCTGTAATGACTTTGGCAATGTGGTTGGATTTTTCAATGAATTTTGGATAAGTCCATCCTTTTCTGCCTGAAGGCAAGAATTCATTGTCGTTGGTCAATGTGTCGTCTTGGCAGTCGAAGAAGTTTTCCAC
>CANIXM010000081.1 GCA_947471245.1 Paludibacteraceae bacterium
CTGATGATGTGATGCAAAATACTTTCTTGAAGGCATGGAAGGGTCTTGATACTTTTAGAGGTGAGTCACTTTTTGTAACATGGCTATACCGCATAGCCAGCAATGAGACCATGACATTTTTAAATAATAAAAAGAGTAAATGGACGGTGTACATTTCAGCAGCTGATGAGACGCTATTACACGAGCTGGAAGCCGATAAATACTTTAATGCAAATGAACTACAACTCAAGTTTCAGAAGTCACTACTCACTTTGCCCAGCAAGCAACGATTGGTGTTTAACATGAAGTACTTTGATGAATTGACCTATGAGCAAATCTCTGAAATAGTAGGCACATCAGTTGGAGCATTGAAAGCTTCATACCACCATGCTGTTAAGAAGATTGAGAAGTATTTTGAGGAAAATGAGTGAATAGTAGACCCCTAATCCCTAAAGGGGGACTTTTGAAGGTGTGCGGATTGAAACGAGTAAACAAGTAGACTAGTGGACGAGTAAACAAGTAAACAAGTAAACTGATGAACTGATGAACTGATGAACCGATGAACCAATAAACTGATGAACCGATGAACCAATAAACCAATAAACCAATGAACCAATAAACCAATGAAACAGAAAATAAATATTGAAGACTTTGACAAGAAACTGCCTTTTGGGATTCCTGATGGTTATTTTGAAACATTCCCGAGTAGGATGATAGCTCAGCTTGAACAACCAAAAAAGTCCATTAGATTCAGGAAATCATTGAAGATATGGATTTCCATTGCAGCCATGTTCGTAGGAATGCTGCTCGTAGGTAAGTTTTATTTCATGCCAAGTCATTCAGCCAAAGTATTATCAGAAGTTTCTGTAGATACCTACGATAATTATGTGCTTTCGCAGGTGGATGAATCTCAACTTATCGATATATATGTGAATAATTACCCATCTACTAACAAGTAAAATTATAGAACTATGACCAAAACAATGATTGCTATCCTGCTTTTAGTAAGCAGTTATACCGTGGCTCAAGAGTTGAAGCCACGTCATAGCGTGGAAGAAATCCAGCAAATGAAGTGGAAAATGATTGTAGAAGCAACCAAAATGAGTGCTAAAGATATTGAGCTTATTCAGCCATTCTTTTTGGAACATGAAAAGTCAATGTGGAATCTTCACCAACAAAAACGTATGTTTTTCAAAACAGAACAACAAAAGGATGGAGAGGACAAAGTGAATTATGCACAGCTCAATGATCAGTACGTAGAATTCGAAGTCAAAGAAGCTGAGTTGGTAAAAAAATATCATAGCCAATTGAAGAAATTACTCTCGCCACAAAGTCTATACGTTTATTACAAAGCTCAGAGGGAATTTAAACGCAAATTACTTGATGATATGCGTGGAAAAAGGAATGAAAAGAGACCAATTGCAGAATAATTACTAAATAATTTGTAACATGAGACTCAAACTGTTTGGCAGAATCTGAAAAATTCCTATCTTTGCAGACCGATTCAAGGTTCGTTGGCCGAGTGGCTAGGCACCGGTCTGCAAAACCGTATACGGCGGTTCGAATCCGCCACGAACCTCAAAAGAAAACCCCATTAGATGTCTGTCTAGTGGGGTTTTTTAATTCAAGGATTGTGACCTAAGACATCAATTTTCTTCATTGAAGTAAGATTTTTCTATCTTCTTTTGGGTGGGCAGTTGTTGCTGCTGCTTGGACTGATTCTCTGTTTTGGTGCCACCTTTAATGTCATTGTTGTGAATCAATACCGCATCTTTAAGTGTATTCTCAGCAGATATTAAGATAGGAATATCTATTAATAGTATCCCAGCACCTATGCCTACTAGAGCTATACTGCTAAATAGTCCGTAACCGATGCAAAATCCTCCGATAAAACCAAATACATTAGCAACACCTGCCGTCCCTTTTGCTTGTTTAAATAAAGCATTTGCATCCTTATTGTGCTGTAAAATGTCTGACAAATCGTTCATGGATAGCTCTTTGCCATTAAGAGTGTATTTGTATCCAAGACCCTTCTTTTCAATATAAATGGTGTCAGATGCGGATTGTTTGTTGTATAATATCTCTTTGATTGCAGTATTGTTAATCGTGGCATTTACCTCCAGCCCATTGGCCATAGTGGTGTAATAGACATTGATGCTATCTTGCTTGTTGACAGTACATTCTATTTGAGAACCATCCTTTTTGATGATAAAGTCCTTCGAAAACGCAAATTGAATAGCTAATAATGAGATAAATAAGATGAATAGTTTTTTCATTTTGATTCGGGTTTTGTTTAAATGCAAAAGTATAATAAATGTTTTAGATTCATATTTCAAACATATTACAAAAATCACCCGTACCTGAATCTGCTCGGATTGGAGTGTGTAGTCCACGAATAGTACATCACAGTAGGTGAGGAAAAGCCGATTTTCGGATACGCATCCGACACAAACTGGTTAGGGTCTGCCTGGAAATGCATGCACGCAGCTCTTTTCAAATAACCGCAATCTGTTAGTTTGAGTTTGTTCAACAAAACGTCAATTGTATATATCTGTTTATCATCGTCCAGCTGTTTATTCTTGAAACCTCTTTTGCGAAATGATGTCAAATGTTCTGGGTTCTAAAATCGACAACAGTTTTTGCTCTGCTGAGCTGTATGTAAAGTACCTATGGATACTGCATGACCTTTGGCTTAAATAGATTTGTATTGACATACTTTACATAAGTGAGACAGCAAGCGCCCAGATAGTACTAATTTTCAAATGGGATCTACGTAGATTGGAAGATTCCATTTCTTACCTCAACCTTTACAATGTTTATTGCCAAACCATTTTAAATTGCGTTATTTTCACCTTGAAATATTTCAATTTGATTTTATGCTGCATATTTTATATTGTTTCAGTTATTAATTTGTGTATTTATATTTCATATTGACACAAAAACATGTAAAATGCTTTTAAATAGAAATTGATAAGACTTTAAATATATCATTGTGATAGTTAAATAAAATAAATAGCATAAATATGGTGTAATTGCATGTTATTTTATGTCATTTGTCTATATTTGTAACGTTATATATATAAAATTGATAGCAATAAATATGTGTGTGATATTTGATTGTGTTATCAAAATAGTTACAAACTTAAAAATTAAGAGTATGAGATTAAAAGAAAGTTTGCTTATATTAGCGGGAGTGTTTTTATGCTTAAGTCATAATTTAGAAGCTCAAACAAAAATTGAATCAAAGGAAGATAGTGTTAAACAGTCAACTATTCCGATGAGTTATGTGCCAAAAGTAAGTGGTTTTGTGAATGCAAGGTTCCAGAATACAAATTCAACATTCGTAGTTGGAAAAAATGGATTTGAAATAAAGAATGCAATTATAGATATTACTGGCAATGCTACAAATGTAATAAATTATCGTTTGCGTTTTGAGTTGGCAATAACTCCTCAAATATTGGATGCATATGCGGAATGGAAGCCAATAAAATATCTTGGATTGCAGATAGGACAATTTCAGGTACCTTATACCTTTGAGAATCAATATGTACCCAAAACTCTTGAAACAGCAGAATACTCACAGGTTATTTCAAATTTGATTTTGGCAACAAATGGGGTGAAAAATAAAGGTCGTGATATTGGTGTTTCTATTAATGGTAATCTATTCTCCCAATCGGGATTTAATCTAATAGACTACAAAGTTGCAGCATTTAACGGAAATACTTTTAATGCGCCCGATGACAATTCGAGCATAGACCTACTAGGAAGTATTAATGTAAACCCAATTAAACCTTTAAGTATTGCCGCATCCTACCTTACTGGCAAATATGGTCCTGAGGCCACTAAGACAGACAAAAACAGGGCTTCACTCGGAATAAAATACGAAGATGGCAAAGCCTTATTCAGAGCTGAATATGTCACTGGTCTGACAAATGCAGTTACTGCTACAGGATATTATGCTATGGCTGGTTATTTTGTAACAAAAGAGATTCAACCCATTTTGAAATATGATTTTTTGCAAACAAACACGACCTTAGCTACTAGCGGGAATACACAATACTTGGCTGGGATAAACTATTGGCTGCCAAATAAATCAAGAGTTTTCCTTGATTTCACTTACAATGTCTCAAAAAACCCTGCTATTGTAGATACTGGAAATATTACTGCTGGACTTATTGTGGCTTTTTAAATATAATTAATCAACAACTAAGAATATAAATTTAAATATTACAACAATGAGTACAATAATAACAGATGGAAGAGCTGATAAAATTAAATTATTCAGCATTAAAAGTCCACAAATGAGTGCATTCCATATTACATGGATGTCGTTTATGGTATGTTTCTTTGCTTGGTTTGCCATTGCACCTTTAATGGCAGTTGTGAGGGAAGAGTTTCATTTAACCAAGCCACAAATTGGGAATATCATTATTGCTTCGGTGTCTATTACCATATTTTCTCGACTTCTCTTTGGCTGGTTGTGCGACAAGATTGGTCCACGTTTATCATACACTGGATTATTGATTATCGGTTCAATTCCGGTTATCTGCATAGGATTTGCAAATAGCTATGAGTCGTTTATGATTTTCAGACTGGGGATTGGCGTTATCGGAGCTTCGTTTGTCATTACACAATATCACACTTCACGTATGTTTGCACCTAATGTTGTTGGTTCGGCCAATGCACTGGTAGGCGGTTGGGGCAATCTTGGTGGTGGGTTAGCTCAAATAATTATGCCACTAATATTTGGCGGATTCGTTGCCTACGGCTTGACTCCACACATGGCATGGCGGTACAGTATGGTGTTACCTGGAATTGCAATGCTTATTATGGCTTTTGTTTATTACAGATTTACACAAGATACTCCAGAGGGAAATATACTAGATCTGGAAAAACAAAATGGAAATGCAACTCAAGAGAAAACAAGTTTAAAGGAGGTGTTGTTAGACCTTAGAGTTTGGATTTTATTCCTTATTTATGGTTGTTCATTTGGTATGGAAATAACCATTGACAACATTGCATCACTCTATTTTATTGATAAGTTTGGTGTAAGTCTCGTGACCGCTGGTATCCTTGCCGGCTCATTTGGAGGGATGAACATATTTGCCCGAGCATTGGGTGGAATATTTAGCGATATGGTAAACAAAAAATCCGGGTTAAAAGGCAGAAGTCTACTACTTGCAGGATTCGTTTTCTTTGAAGGACTTGGAGTTATGTTGTTCTCTCATTTAGATGTATTGGTTTTTGCGATATTGACTATGTTGTTGTTTGCATTATTTGTAAAAATGAGCAATGGTGCCACTTATTCGGTTGTGCCTTACGTGAATAAAAAGAAACTGGGTATTGTCTCTGGCATTGTTGGTGCAGGGGGAAATCTTGGTGCGATTTTAATGGCTTTCGTCTTTAAAATGGAAGATGTGTCCTATCAAAAAGGCTTATTTTATATCGGAATGACAATTTCCGTTGTAGCTATAATTTCATTATTCGCTGTTCCACTATTTGTAAAGAAAGAAGAGCCAGTTTTATAAACAGAAGGTAAGAAAGTTAAGTGTAAAGTAAATCGGATTTTAAAACAGGTTTATGTCCATAGTTAAGCAAATAAAGCAAAGGAGCACATGCTCATTTTGCGGGGTAGGTTGCGGTATTCTACTGAGTACTGATTCGCAGGGACGCCTTCAGGTGGAAGGCGATCCCAACCACCCTGTAAACAAAGGCATGCTCTGCTCAAAGGGTCGAAACTTAAATTATATTGTTGATAATAAGTCGGATAGAATTCTTTATCCGGAAATGCGTTGGGATAAAGAAAGTCCACGGGTTAGAGTGAGTTGGGATGCAGCTATAGAGCGTACAACCAAGGTTTTTAAATCCATAATTGATAAATTTGGACCAGACTCTGTTGGATTTTATGTGTCAGGACAACTTCTAACTGAAGAGTATTATGTGGTTAATAAACTTTCAAAGGGTTTTATAGGTACCAACAATATTGATACGAATTCACGCTTATGTATGAGTTCTGCAGTGGTTGGTTATAAACAATCTTTAGGAGAAGATTCTGTACCAATATCATATAACGACATTGAATTAGCAGATTGTTTTATGATTAGTGGAGCAAATCCAGCATTTTGTCATCCTATAATATTTCGCAGACTAGAGGCTCATAAAATTGCAAATCCAGACATTAAAATAATTGTCGTAGACCCTCGTCGTACCCAGTCGGCTTCTTCGGCTGATTTACATTTACAAATACAACCCGGAACCGACGTATATCTACACCATGCTATTGCTCGTTGGTTAATCGAAAACGATAAGATTGATTCTGATTTTATTGCTAACCATACCAATGGTTTCGAAGAATTGAAAGAACAAGTAATGCAACGTTCTTTGGACGAGGTAGCTGATATTTGCAAAGTTCCGATCGATAAGATCATTCTAGCAGCAGGTTATATTGCAGAATCTAAAGGATTTATAAGCATGTGGGCTATGGGGCTGAACCAAAGCTCTATAGGTGTTTTTAAAAATACTTCATTGATAAATTTATCGCTCATTACTGGAAAGATTGGAAAGCCAGGTAACGGACCATTTTCACTTACCGGACAACCTAATGCAATGGGAGGCCGCGAGGTAGGTGGACTTTGCAATTTGCTTCCAGCCCATAGGAATATGGATAATCCGATACACAGGGATGAGGTTGCAAAGTATTGGGATGTACCTTCCATTCCATCAAAACCAGGGTATAGTGCGACTCAGATGTTTGAAGCATTGGCCGAGGACAAATTGAAAGCCGTATGGATTGTTTGTACCAATCCGCTTGTAAGTTTACCAAATGCGCGATTGGTGGAAGAGGCATTGAAAAAAGCACGATTTGTAGTGGTGCAAGATATTTCAAACAATAGCATTACCTGCGAATATGCCGATGTAATTTTACCTGCAGCAGGTTGGGCAGAGAAAGAAGGCACAATGACTAATTCCGACCGCAGAATTAGCTATCTTAGCAAAGTTGTGAATCCGCCCGGAGAGGCCAAAAGTGACGTGGAAATACTCTGTGCCTTTGCGAAATCAATGGGTTTCAGAGGCTTTGATTTTGAAACTGTGGCCGACATATTTGCCGAACATGCAGCATTGACTGGCGGCACACGCATTGATATCAGTGGATTGAGCCATGAGTTGTTGAAAACAAATGGCACTGCTCAATGGCCTTATCCTAAAGGAGCTACTGAAGGAACTGAGCGTTTATTTACCGATCATATTTTCTATACACCTGATTCACGTGCAAAACTCAATGCACCTGAGCCGGAAAATCTTTCGGATGCACCAACAGAAGAATTCCCTCTGATACTCACAACAGGTCGTATTCGAGACCAATGGCACACGATGACACGAACGGGAAAAGTAAGCCGCTTGCGTCAACATATTGCCGAATCATTTATCGAGATACATCCAGAAGATGCATTGACCTATGGCATTGAGCAAAATGAAATAGTGGAACTAACCACTCCGCACGGAAATGCCCGTATCAAAGCTAAAATAACCGATGAAATTAAGCAAG
>CANIXM010000082.1 GCA_947471245.1 Paludibacteraceae bacterium
TACAAAGAAGCTGGAAAACAGGAAAGAAGTAAAAGTGTAATCTCAAGATTCTGAAATATGTTCTCAGAAGAATAAGAGGTTTTATAAAGAACCAGATGAGTAAAGTACAAAGAATAATGTAAACCACGGTAATAAAGTATTTTGACCTGTTATTTTTAGAAAAATGATAGTATATTTGCGTATATTTAAAATTTAATAAAATGGAAACATTGGTAATTCAAATAAATAATAGTAAAGCTTACAAGTTGTTAGCAGATTTGGAAGATTTGAAAATTCTAAAAGTTTTAAAGCGAACCGTACAGCAACCGATTAGCTTATCTGAAAAATATGCCGGTAAATTAAGCTCAACTACAACCGATTCCTTGCAAGACTATGTAAAACAAAGCAGAGAAGAATGGAACAGCAAAAATATCTAATCGATACAAATGCAATAATTGACTATCTTGGCAATAAGATTCCTTACAGCGGTATGCAATTTATGAATACAATAATTGATTCAATTCCAAATATCTCAATAATTACCAAAATTGAAGTTTTGGGTTGTAATACAAATAATTCTGAATATCAATTGCTTACAGATTTTATGGAGGATGCAAACGTCATTGAATTATCAAAGAATGTGGCTGAATTTTGCATCGAATTACGAAAAAATCATAAAATAAAACTTCCCGATGCCATTATTGCTTCAACGGCCTTAGCAACTGACTCAGCACTAATAACGAGGAATATAACTGATTACAAAAATATTAATGGTCTTGTTGTAATAAATCCATACACTTTATAGATTAAAAACTTGTTTGTCTGTCAAATATATTCCCGACTGTTTTGAGGTTGAAGTTTTCAATACAACATTTCACTCTTTCCTTTATTTCGTTAGGCGTAGGATTTAATTCGGCTGTACTAAACGTTCCGTGGTCAATATCTATCCGTTCAAAAACCATCACATAAAGTTCAAAAATTATTTCAATGCTGAGTTGACTGGCTGGTTCCAGATAAGGTCTTATCTTCTCAATACAAACTTTGGTTTTTTGCTGGTATTCGGCTGCTACCACATACAGTTCGGCTATCATGGCTCTGAAGTCATTATTTACTTCCCCATTTTGAGCCATTTCTAGTAATTTGTCACGGTTTAGCTTGTGCTTTTGGATCAAATCATCGGGGAAATAATTCAGATGGTGGGTGTGATCTTTTACAAAGTCACGAATGATGTGCACCAAATAGCTGAAAATAGCACAAGGAGTGGCTACTTCCTTTACATCAAAGGCAGGTGGTAAGTAGGTGTTCTTTTCCTTGGTCAGTCCGCATAGGTGTACAAAAATAGACGCTGGAGCCACAGAAGCACCTCCAGCATAGTCTATAAAAGTTTCAAGCGTGGCAAATCCATCATGATGAATATCGTAAAACATGGATTTGGCAAAAGCCTCAAGTGGCCACGCTGGTATAGAAAACCGATGAATGGCTTCGATAATGTCTTGATATTCAGAGTGAGTAGTCGAGGAGTGAATCACGGTACTGATCCAGTTATTCACATTACTTTCAAATTCGGCAGTCAACTCTGGCGCTATGATTTTATGCTCAGATTTGTAATTGTCTATCAAGTCATCAATAGCCCTCATAAACTTGTAACAAGTCTTGGCAGCTTCATATCGCTCCCTGTCCCAAAAATGAGCAGCGATAAGGATATTGGGATGATCCACTATCTTTTCAAAGTCAATAGCATTGAATATCTCCCAATACATTTGTTTGTCTGATTGATTATTGATGGTCATTATGATTATTTTTTGTTTTTAGAATCATACGCTATGATTTTTTCACTCGTCAGTTTGGCCGAAAGAAGTACTAGAGGCACGCCATTGCCAGGATGTGTACTGCCACCCACAAAGAATAGGTTTTTGTATTTTGAATGCTGATTGTGTGGACGGAAATAGCCCATTTGAAAGAGAGTATGGCTGACACTTCCGAATACCGAACCACGCGTCACGTTGCAATAGTTTTCGAATGTCTTGGGTGTGAAGCAAATTTCGAATTTGATATTATCCTCTATATCCTCCATGCCAGCAGCTACAAGTCGATTGATAACCGCTTTTTTTGCTTTGATTTTAATTTCGTTCCAGTCTTGATTTTTCTGTTTGGCGATATGTCCGATGGGAATGATAATCGATAGACTGTCTTCATCGGTGGGGGCAGCATTGCTATCAGTGCGAGTTGGCGCATGGACATAAAAACTGGGATTGTCGGAAAGTGATTGTTCGTTGAAGATTTTATCCATACCTTCTTTATAAGGCTCATTCAGAAAAATGCTGTGGTGAGCCAATTGCGGGTAGGCCTTTTTCATTCCCCAGTGAAATACCAGAGCTGAGCAGGAGTATTTCATTAGGTTCAACCTTTTGGCAAATAGGCTTTTGGGCAACAGTTGATTGTAAATATAGGGCAAATCTGCGTTGGCAATCACAATATCGGCACTGATTGATTCGCCACTTTCAAGTAGTACGCCTTCCGCTTTTTTACCAATGGTTACTATCTGTTGTACAGGACTTTTAAAATGGAAAATCACACCAGCTTTGATGGCTTCTTCTGACAGTTTTTCGACAATCCGATGCATTCCACCTTTCGGAAATAATGCTCCCTCATTGATTTCGGCTGCTGGAAGCATAGAAAAGAATGCTGGTTGCTTATACGGGTTTTCACCCACGTAGATATTTTGAAATGTAAAGGCTTTTTGTAGATTGGGATGTTTGAAAAATCGGTTGATGTAGGTGGTATGTATTCTCAATGCTTTTAATAGGAAAAGTATTTTGATGCTTTTCAGGTTGACAAAATCAAAAAAGTGGTTGAAATTTCTTCCAAGCAAATCACGGATTGCAATTTTGAAAAATTCGTAACCCTCGTTGATATATTTCTGATACGAATGGAAACTTCCAGGTTCAATGCTTTCCAGCTGAGATTTCATTTTTTCTTCATTGCGAGTAAAAGCAAAGTCTGACCCATCACCAAAATAAAGTTTGTAAACTGGTTCCAATGATTCAGTAGCCAGTAGGGTGTCCATATCCAATCCCAACTCAGCAAAAACCTGTCTGTAAACCGACGGCATTAGTAGGATGGTGGCACCCAAGTCAAAGCGATGTCCGTTTTGCATCAACTGTCCACATCTACCACCAGCATTGGGATTTTTCTCAAATATTTCTACCTTGTAACCTTTCTTGGCAAGAAAGAGAGCGGTGGTTATTCCACCTATTCCAGCCCCAATAACAACTACTTTTTTGCCTACAGACTCCATGTGTTAATGCATTAATAATTAACACAAAGGTAGAAATTAATTTGGATTGTTAATAGTGGCAAACTGATATTTTGGAGAATGACATTTTTGTCAATTTTTAACTCTTTCACAAATACATTGGGAGCATTTGTCGCCAATATTTTGCTTTGTGCACAAGTCCATCCCATTCATAAAATTTGTGGTCAATTCCTTTGTTCCATAATGTTTGACTAAACTCTCTGTTGTTTTGGATAAACACATCTTCAGTACCACATACAATGGTTATGTCAAGTTTACGTAGAGCCTCTAGTTGATCACTTTCTTGAATGTTTGGTACAAAATGACTTGGGGAATTGTAATACACAGCATCGCTATAATAGCCATCCATTAAGTCAATGAACATGCCTATATTGGTGGTAAGGTCGTACCGTCCACTAAGAGCAACTACTTTATAAAATAGGTGGGGGTGTTTGAATGCCAAGTTCACTGCATGATAGGCACCCATACTACAACCCATAGACATCCAGCGCAAATCATCGTTCTTCTTGTTAGCAAAGGGCATCACTTCTTCCAATAGATAGGATTCATATTCCACATGACGTTGAATTCTTCCCTTGGGATGTGCCCAAAAGCAATAAAAGCTCTCTTGGTCGATACTATCTACGCAATACACTTGAATAGCTCCACTGTCAATAAAATGTTGTATGGATTCAATTACCCTCCAATCTTCATAGTCATAGAATCGTGCAGTACGCGTTGGAAAAAACAAAACTTTCACTCCCCCGTGTCCAAATACTAGAAGTTCCATTGTTCTTCTGAGATTTGGGCTAAACCATTTGTGATATTCTCGATTCATGTAAAACGCTTAACTCTATGTTTTTATAAGGTTGTGTTAGTAATAAATTGATTGAGAAATAATGTATTGATTTTGTTTTTCCAAAGCATATAGCCTTTACTACTCAGGTGCAAACCGTCTGGCTCGAATAAGCTTGTGTCTATCGCACCTTGCACAAACATGTCTTCATTGATTTCCAAATAGGTACAATTGGAGTGGTTTTTAACAATATCTTCTTGGATGATTTTGTTGGTGAATTTTATGGAGTCAAAGATATTCAGTCTTGCTATCGAGTTTTTGATAGAAATAAATCCAACAGGGATATTTCCACAATTTCTTTCAATCAATTGCATGATGTTCTGAAAATTGAGGAATACTTCTTCGGGGTGCCTACGATCACCTAAATCGTTATCGCCAGCATAAATAATGATAATATCTGGATTGCAATGCGGGATAACACGTTCAAAAAACCAACAGCAAGCTGCTAGTGTAGAGCCACCAAAAGCTTGGTTAATAACATCAAAATGAGGGAAATCTTTACTGATATTTTTCCAAAGTGTGAGGGATGAGCTGCCGTAGAAAACCACTCTGATTTTATCAGATTTTGGATTTACATTCTTTTTTTCAAGTTGTTTAATATCTTCCTCGTACCAAAACATAGTTTGTCAACATTAATCTTGTGCAAAGGTGGGAAATTTTGGTAGAAAAGATATTACAATAGTATTAAAATTGAAACAAAAATGTTAAATAGTATTGTGGAGCTGTTTTTTTTGTGTGAATCTTTACGTCAAACTAGATTGGGCGGAGGGTACTACGGGTAGAAAATTTGCAATTTCATTGAATATTCCCTCTGCATCCAAACCAATTAAGTGAAACAGTTCTTCAGGTGTTCCATGTTCAATAAACGCATCCTTTATGCCCAATCGTAATACAGATGGAGTGTATTGATGGTCTGCCATAAACTCCAAAATCCTGCTTCCAAATCCTCCGTCTATTACCCCATCCTCAATGGTGATAATGTGTGAGAACTTGTTGGCAATTTCGTGTAGCAACTCCTCATCAATTGGTTTTACAAACCTCATGTCGTAGTGAGCTGCTGTGATATGAAGCTCGTTTTCTGCTGCCATAATCGCCAGATTGGCGCTGTGAGCCATTGTTCCAATAGTGATTACAGCTAAGTCGTTTCCATCTTTTAGCTTTTCACCCTTGCCTATGGGAAGCGTATGTAATTGCTGTTTCCAATCTATGATATGTCCTTTTCCTCTAGGGTAGCGAATCACAAATGGTCCCATGTTCGGTTGTTGGGCTGTGTACATGAGGTTGCGTAGTTCAATTTCGTTGCGTGGAGCTGCCACCGTCAGATTGGGAATACACCGCATGTATGGAATATCAAAAATACCATGATGAGTAGCACCGTCGGCACCTACAATTCCAGCTCTATCCAAACAAAAAACAACATTCAGTTTCTGCAATGCCACATCGTGTATCACATTGTCATAAGCCCGCTGCATAAATGATGAATAGATATTGCAGAATGGTGTCATGCCATCTTTTGCCATCCCTGCAGAGAAAGTAACTGCGTGAGCCTCAGCTATTCCCACATCGAATACACGCTCTGGCAATTCTTTTTGCATGATGGTCATAGAGCATCCTGAAGGCATAGCTGGTGTAATGGCTACAATCTTTGGGTTTGTTTTAGCTAATTCAAGGAGTGTTTCTCCAAACACATCCTGAAACAAAGGTGCAGTTGCAGCTTGATTGGAGGAGGTGTTTCGTTCACCTGTTTCTACATCAAATTTTCCAGGTGCATGCCACTCAGTAACAGACTTTTCGGCAGGTTCATAGCCTTTGCCTTTTTTTGTGATGCAATGTATTACTTTGGGACCTTCGAAGTTTTTTATCTCATCAAGAATTCTTACCAATGCATCCACATCGTGTCCATCGATAGGTCCAAAATATCGAATGTTTAATCCTTCAAATATATTGTGCTGTTTGGTGAGAGTGGCTTTGATACTATTATTGAATTGGATAATATCTCCTTTGCTATCTTCGGTGATAAAATTCCATTTCTTCAAAAAATTATATGCTTTGTAGCGAATTTTATTGTAGGTTCTAGATGTGGTAATGTCCACTAAGTATTGTGTGAATCCGCCCCTTATCGGGTCAATAGCCATTTGATTGTCATTGAGAATGATTAGGAGGTTGTTTTTGCTCATCGAAGCGTTATTTAAACCCTCAAATGCCAGTCCGCCTGTCATGGCTCCATCGCCAATAACAGCTACCACTTGCCTGTTGTCATCTTTTAGCAATGATGCAACTGCCATGCCCAATCCTGCTGATATAGAAGTGGATGAATGCCCTACTCCAAAGGAATCGTATTCACTTTCTGTCGGAGTAGGAAACCCGCAAAGTCCTTTAAATTTTCTGTTGGTGTGAAAAAGGTCTCTTCTTCCTGTTAGTATTTTGTGGGCATACGCTTGATGTCCAACATCCCAAACAATTCTGTCGTATGGAGTGTTAAATACGTAATGAAGAGCTACTGTGAGCTCTACCACGCCCAGACTAGAACCTAGATGTCCTGGATTTTTAGAGACTTCATCAATAATAAATTGCCTAAGTTCATTACAGACTTCGGTAAGATGTTCTTTGTTAATTGCTTTTAAATCAGCAGGGGAGTCTATGTTGTTAAGATAAACGTAATCTTTTTTCGCCATTTTATATAGAAACTAAAATACAAATGTACTACAAATTTGCTGTGAATATTGTTTATACTATTCATAAAATTACCTTGAATTATTTTTTTTAATAGTAAAGCTGTGCAATTAATAATGATTGACTATAAAAAACACATATTTTTCTTTCATTTTTTTTGGCTTTTCAAATTCTTGTGGTATCTTTGCAAAACAGAAATTGAAAATGAAATTTCAGACACAACATATTTCACTCGTAAACGTCGTGGTACTTTTGGTCAAAAATCAGAGGTGAGGATGGTTACGAATTTTAGTGTAAGTATATTTATAAACACAGAAAACCTTTCTCACCATAACGGAGAAAGGTTTTTTATTTGAATAGCATATTAATTCTTACAGTTTTTTATTTCTTATTTTCATAAATTATTGACTAGAAAATTATTTAGATTATGGAATTACGTAGTAATACAAGTACAGGTGGTCGTAAGATGGCTGGGGCTCGCTCGTTGTGGAGAGCTAATGGAATGACTGATGAGCAGTTTAAAAAACCCATCATTGCAATAGTCAATTCATTTACCCAGTTCGTGCCAGGTCATGCACACCTTCATCATATTGGACAAATGGTTAAAGGCGAAATCGAAAAATTGGGTTGTTTTGCTGCTGAGTTTAACACCATTGCCATTGATGATGGTATTGCCATGGGACATGATGGGATGCTATA
>CANIXM010000083.1 GCA_947471245.1 Paludibacteraceae bacterium
AAATGACTTTGGGTCATTTTATATGTACAGTTGGTATCAGAAGCCGGCCTCTGGCTGGCATATTAATAGTAAAAAAAGAAAAAGAGAGATTCGAAGGAGTTTCTCTTTTTTGTATTCAGAACCCCTAACCTCCCGTTTATGACGGGACAAGCTATAAAGGGGAATAATATGAAAATGACATCCCATCAATCCCGACGGGATGAAATGATTGTAGAAAAAAAAGACCCCTAGCCCCTAAAGGGGAATAAGATCATGCCACCAAATCCCTAACCCCTAGCCTCCCGTTTATGACAGGACAAGCTCTAAAGGGGAATAATATAATACAACCATGGGACACATTACCCAAGGCGTTGCCATTGGGCTAGGATATATTTGGCTTACAGCCAATGCTGAAGGGTGATATTTGTCTGTTTGGGTTTTAGGGTCTTTCTCTCCCCGGGGAGTCGGAGGGGGCTTTGTCTTTGCATATGCCGGTCGTTTCTTTCCCGTAGGGAATGAATGTTAATAGCCAATGGCATAAAAACACATTCACATTCCCCGTTAGGGGATAAATGAAACCTGAAGTCAAACCCTGGTTCATCGTAGCGTAATTAGCGCGGGTTGTTTGGCATAGCGTCTCGTGGCTGTTGTGCCACGTTACGCTTCGTACATCTAAAAACATTATAGACTACTGGGAACGGGAGTTACATCAGTAAAAGAATACAATGATTTATAGAAAGCCATCTCACTATAATTTGGGCTTGTTGAGTAAACAATACTATTCCTCTACTAAATCAGATGTGTTGGGAAAAAGGAGAGCAAAGAAAATGTTCCCAAATAATTTAATTAAAAGCCCCGTATAAAAACTGGGCTTTTTGTTTTATGCTTTCGGTCTTTTATTAGGGTTACGTTTATTATGAAAACAAGAAAGCACCCGAACAGTATTTTTTTCTTCGTTGATGATAAAATATAGAGAATGCGGAAATTTTTTGATTTTCAAGTCACGGACATTTTTGTAACGAACCCTGAAAAAAAAGTTTGTTTCCAATGTTTCATAAGCTTCCTTGAGTAAAGAAATGAAATGCACAGGAGCATCAGAGCTATACAAGGCGTAGTAATCAATGGCATTTTCAATCTCTTTTTGAGCTCGTGGCGACACGATGATTTTATAAGCCATACTTTTTATTGAGTTGGTTGATGGAATCTTCGGCAGATAGGTAAGTGCTTTCATCTTCCAGCAAACGTTCGTCCAAAACGGCTTTCATATCTGTTGTAAGTTCAAAATCGCTGTCATCTTCTTCCACAATAATTGTTATAGGCTTTGATTTAAAGGTAGCTTTGATGGCATCCAATATGTCGGTGCTTACTTCCTGTGCCGATGTTAAATGATATGTCGTGTACATAATAGCTTATTTTGAAATTTGTAAATCTGGTTCAAAAAAGTCTGAAACTTCTGTTTGGTCATCATTGTGTTAATGACAATATAGACTGTTTGCTTCTCGTCCTCTTGCAATTGGTTGATTTGATACAAAGATAATGAATAAAGCAAAATAATTTCCATAAAAAAATATTTGCGATTTAATAATACTATTAAAAGACAAAGAGTGAAAAACTGTCAGTTTTTGTTTTATATATTTGAATTTCAGTCCATAAACAAAAAACATGCAGATTTTGTAAATCCCACCCTGTCGAGCATTCTAAGACATAAGCAAGAAAAAATGAAGCTATTGTTAGAAAAAGCGTTTGTGTTTCTTTTCTCTAGTTAGCGCGGTTCTGTGAAACGTGCTTATCTAGAAATGAAACGTAGCTTTTTTATTCAGCGAAACTCCGCCTACCTAGCTCTAAAAGGCGTGTTCGCCCACTGGCGGAAATACTCTGCCTTGGAAAACACTAACAAACCAGAAAAGAAAAATTCGAAAGAGTTTCTCTTTTTGCATCAGGTAAGACCCCTAACCCCTTACCCCTAAAGGGGAATAATACAATACAACAATGCGATACGTACCGCTTTCTGTTAATATCCAAGCTTGGTTCTGATCGTCTTTCTCTTCCCTATGAGCCTGTCCGCCCACTGGCGGAGGGAGTCGGAGGGGGCATTGTCTAAATCATTTCAGCCATTCTGGCTTGATTATCTATGTGCCTATGTGTTTTGAAAACAACCAATCCCAGCGGGATGAAACGATTGTAAAAAAAACACCATAACCAACCCCGAACCCCGAATGGGGTGAAACAAGAACAATAAATTAGTTCTTACCACCTCGTTCTCGAAAATTTTTTGTTTAACAAGACACTAAATACCTCCTATTTAAGTACTTTTGTGTCGAAAAATTACAACTTATAAAACACTTGGTTCATAGTAGTGTGTCACTACGGCGTGCAAGAAGGAAGTCTCCTGACTATCACATTGTCCCCTCGCTAGCGCGATTATGTAAACCGTGCAAATATAGAAATGGCATAAAGATTTTTTGAATAACACAGGCCGAAGACCTCCACTAGCTGGGTTCGGACAAGTTTTGATTTTTCAAGAAAGTTTTACAGTTTTAATAAACCTAATAAAAAAGAGAAATTATGGTACTAGTTATTGCACAGATATTGACTGCATTGGTAGCAATAGAGCATTTGTATATTTTATGGATTGAAATGTTTGCCTGGGAAACAGCAGGTAAAAGAGCATTTAATATTATTCCTGAAGACTTATTTAAACCAACGAAAGGAATGGCAGCCAATCAAGGACTTTATAATGGCTTTTTAGCAGCTGGATTAATTTGGTCATTTTTGATTTCGGATATAAATTGGGCTGAAAATATTCGTTTGTTCTTTCTTGGTTGTGTTATCGTTGCAGGAATATATGGAGCAATAACAGCTTCTAAAAAAATATTTTTCATTCAGGCACTTCCAGCTATCATCGCATTAATCTTTGTTTTGTATGCTTCTTAGCGTCTTGCTCTCCCCCTTTTCGGGGGAGCAAGAGGGGGCTTTTCTAATTCACATCAGCCATACAGGCTTTCTTTGCACAGACAGAGAAAGCCTGTGTAATTTTTTGCAGACTAGGACGATTTTTCCTACTTTTGCAGAAAACATCTTACAGTCATGACACGCATCTTCTTAATAGGCTACATGGGCTCTGGAAAAACCACCATCGGAAAGTTGCTTTCTAAGCAACTCGGTTTTACATTCCTGGACATGGATGCTTACATTGAAGAAAAGTATTTTAAAAGCATTAGCCAAATCTTTGCCACACATGGCGAAACACATTTCCGTGAAATAGAACGCAAATGCCTTCATGAAGTAGCGCTATTTGAAAATACCGTTATAGCCACAGGTGGCGGCACACCATGCTTCTATGACAACATGGAGGTGATGAATGCTGCTGGAACCACCGTGTATCTCAGATACAGCCCCGAAGAGCTAGCAGCTCGACTCTCATCCGCTGCCAACAAACGACCACTCATAGCAGAAAAAAAAGGCGACGAACTTCTTGAATTTATCTCCAAAACTTTACTCACCCGTGAAGTGTTTTACAACAAAGCGCAACATCTGATTTTTGGGACTGAAAAAGAAATTATTCACAAAATAGCTACCATGCAGTAATTTGGCGTCAGCCACGTTCCAATTGGGAACGAACCAACTACGAGCTGAAAACTTGTGAATAACTTCATCACATTCACACCACCTGTGCGTAAAAATTAAATTACTTTAGCCAGTCCAACTCCTCACACTTTGGTGTGGCAGTAAATCATTGGTTAATAAACACATAGCATGAATTCTTTTGTACACCTCCACGTTCACTCTCACTACTCCGTCTTAGACGGCATGTCCACCATCCCTAACCTCATTGACAAAGCATCTAAAAGTGGCATGAATGCCGTAGCGCTCACTGACCATGGCAACATGTTTGGGGTGAAGGAATTCTTCAACTATGCTAAAAAGAAAAATTCAAAAGTCAAGGATCGAATAAAAGACATTGAAAAGCGACTTAAAAGCGATGAGATTACCGAAAATGAAAAAGCAGAACTCCTAGCAGAACTGGAACAAGAGAAAAAACATCTTTTCAAACCCATTATCGGTTGCGAAGCTTATGTTGCCAAACGAGGACTATTATCCAAAGAAGGATCTGATGACAGAAGTGGCTACCACCTTGTCATTCTTGCCAAAAACAAAAAAGGATACCAAAACCTGTGCAAGATAGTCTCCAAATCATGGATAGATGGCATGTACTACCGCCCACGTATTGACCATGAATTGCTGGAACAGCACAGCGAAGGGCTCATTGTTTCATCTGCCTGCCTGGGTGGAGAAATACATAAAAAAGTGGAGAAAGGCGATCTTGGAGAAGCAGAGAAAGCAGTGCTGTGGTACAAAAAAGTTTTCGGCGACGATTATTATCTTGAAATCCAACGCCACAAAACCGACAAGCCAAATGCCGATTACACCACCTTCGAAAAACAACAACGACAAAACGAAGAACTCATCAAGCTGGCTCGAAAAACTAACACCAAACTACTGGCTACTAACGATGTACACTTCGTAGAAGAAGAACATGGCGAAGCGCACGAGAGATTGATTTGCCTCAGTACAGGCAAAGACTTGGATGACCCTACGCGCATGCGCTACACCAAGCAAGAGTGGTTAAAATCCCCTGAGCAGATGTGGCAAATATTTGCTGACATACCCGAAGCTCTTGAAAATTCGGTAGAAATAGCTGAGAAAATAGAATACTATGACATTGACTCCAATGCCATGATGCCGGTATTCCCAATTCCTACAACATTCGGCACCGAAACTGACTACCGCAACAAGTATTCGGAGCCTGCTCTCAAAGAAGAATTCCAAGACAGATACGAACTGCTTGGCGGCTATGACAAAGTAGTACGTGTCAAACTCGAAGCCGACTACCTGACGATGCTCACATACCAAGGTGCCAAACTCCGCTACGGAGAAAACATGGACGAAGACACGAAGGAACGTATCGATTTTGAATTGAAAACAATGAAGGAAATGGGATTCCCTGGCTATTTCCTCATTGTACAAGATTTCATTGCTGCAGCTCGTGCTATGAATGTGGCAGTGGGTCCTGGGCGTGGCTCTGCAGCTGGATCGGTGGTAGCCTATTGCCTAAAAATTACTGACATTGACCCTTTAAAGTACGACCTACTTTTTGAACGTTTCCTCAACCCAGACCGTATTTCAATGCCCGATATTGACATCGACTTTGACGACGACGGGCGTGGCAAAGTGCTTCAATGGGTAACTGAGAAGTATGGCAAAGACCGTGTGGCACACATCATCACCTACGGCACCATGGCGGCTAAGTCGTCTATCAAAGACGTAGCACGTGTGCAAAGACTACCACTCTCCGAAGCGGATAGGCTCACCAAACTCATACCCGATAAATTTCCCGAAGGCAGCGATGGTAAATCACCGAAAGTGAACATCAGCAACTGCCTGAAATACGTGCCCGAACTACAATCAGCTAGAGCTTCTTCTGACCTTAATCTGGCTAACACACTCCGCTATGCAGAAATGCTCGAAGGCACCGTTCGGCAGACGGGTGTTCATGCCTGTGGTGTAATCATCGGTGCTGATGACTTGGCCAACCTAGTGCCATTAAGCACTGCCAATGACAAAGAAACCAACGAGGAAATGCTGGTCACCCAATATGAGGGTTCGGTAATTGAAGAGATTGGGTTGATTAAAATGGACTTCTTGGGACTAAAAACCCTTTCCATTATCAAGGAAGCTTTATCAAACATCAAGAAATCTAAAGGCATTGACATTGATATTGACACTATCCCAATAGACGACACGAAAACATATGACCTTTTCAGCAAAGGACTCACAGTAGGCACATTCCAGTTTGAGTCCCCTGGCATGCAAAAGCACTTACAGTCACTGAAACCAACGCAATTTGAGGATTTGATAGCCATGAATGCATTGTATCGCCCAGGTCCAATGCAGTACATTCCACAATTTATCAAACGTAAGCATGGGTTAGAAAAAATTGACTACCCCTTCCCCATCATGGAAGACCGTCTGAAAGACACTTATGGCATCACCGTGTACCAAGAGCAAGTCATGCTCCTGAGCCGCGACTTGGCTGGCTTTACTCGGGGACAATCGGATGAGCTTCGCAAGGCCATGGGGAAAAAGCTCGTGGATAAAATGGCTGCCCTGAAAATCAAGTTCATGGAAGGATGTCAGAAAAACGGCTACGGTCCTAATGATAAATTGGAACAAATATGGGCCGACTGGGCTGAATTTGCAAAATATGCATTCAACAAGTCACACGCCACTTGCTACTCCTGGATTGCTTACCAAACCGCCTATCTGAAAGCTCATTATCCAGCGGAGTTTATGGCTGCCAACTTAACGCGCAATAAAGATGACATTGGCGAGGTGGGCAAATTTATGGATGAGTGCAAAAATCTCGGCATGCACGTACTCGGACCCGATGTCAACGAGAGTGACTTGACTTTCACCGTGAATGCAGAAGGCAATGTCCGCTTTGGTCTGGGAGGCGTAAAAGGTGTGGGTGAAGGAGCAGTCCTTGCTATTGTGGAAGAGCGAAACAAAAACGGGAAATTCAAAAGTCTTTTCGATTTCATCGAACGAGTAAATCTTACTGCATGTAACAAAAGGGCAGTGGAGAGTCTGGCACTGGCTGGCGGATTTGACTGCTTTGACGATGTGCATCGAGAACAATTATTTGCCGAAAACAGCAAAGGAGAATTGGTACTTGAAACCGTATTGAGATATGGCAACAAATTTCAGACTGACATGGCAATGAGCAAAAACTCGCTTTTCGGAGGAATAGATGCTGTTGACATTTCCAAACCCGAAATACCATACGCACCAGAATGGTCACCACTGGAAAAACTCAACAAAGAACGTGACTTGATTGGCATGTATCTTTCGGCACATCCACTTGATGAATTCGAGTTTGAAATCAACCACATCTGCAACACCACATCAGCCGAACTGAAAGACTTGCATGCATTACAAGGCAGAGCTATTCGCATTGGAGGCATGGTCACCAACCTACGACATGGCATTTCCAAAACGGGTAATGCCTATGGCATATTCACTTTAGAAGATTATGTGGGAGGTTTTGAATTTGCATTATTTGGAAAAAATTACATCGAATATGGGAAATACATGATAAAAGATCTGTATCTTTATATCCATGTTGTGGTGCAAGAAAAAGGAGCTGATTTCAAATTCAAAAAGCCTGATAATGACCCTGATAAAGCCAAAGATCTGGAACTTAAAATCCAAAAAATAGAGGTGTTTTCAGACGTAAAGGACAAGCTTATTGAGCGACTGACCATTTCCGTTTCGGCAGATAAAGTGACTTCAGATTTTGCTTTACAACTGACTGATTTAGTCACCAGCAATAGAGGGTCAATAAACCTGTACATCCAGCTGTTGGATGATTTACACACCACACACAAGGTGAAGCTATTTTCACGCCAACACCGATTTCAAATGACAAAAGAGTTTTACCATTTTCTAAAAAAAG
>CANIXM010000084.1 GCA_947471245.1 Paludibacteraceae bacterium
CTTCAAATATAATTCACATGGAATGATAATTCAAGAAATAGACGACCAGAGTGATAAAAATCAGCTCACTACTACTTATACAGATTTCGACACATGGGGCATGCCACAAACTACAACGGTGACTGGGAGAGAAAATGGAGTAGATGTATCTAGGGTCTCACACAATTACAGAACGGCATCGGGGCGATTTATAAAATCAGAAACCAATGCCATAGGTCAATATACCTCATATAATTGGGACGAAACCACGGGCTTGCTACTCGACAAAACTGAATATCTCAATAAAAAAACATTATATACCTACGACGTTTGGGGAAGGTTGACAAGTACAAAAAATGAACAAAATGGAGTATTAAGTTCTTCAACAATTAATGTAGAAACCCCTCCTTCATTTTGGCTTAATAAAACGGTTGTAATTGTACCGAATTTAATATATTTCACAATACCTACCTATGATTTTGTAGCTCGGGATAATTATTACTCAAAGTTTAAAAGTGGGAACACACCCTATTACTCAGTCCTCACTACCACCACCGACCAAAACTCCAAAACGGTAGCAACACCTGTAACGGTGTGGTATGACATCTTCGGACGGGAGATGAAGCGGATGACTTATGGGCTGGATGCCACAAGCCCCATCTATCAGTTTACCGAATATACAGCCGACGGTAAAGTTTACCGCGCATCGGCACCAACATACAGCACCACTGCCCAGAGTTGGGATAAGACCTACATATACGATGAATATGGAAGAATCTTAACCATCAATACACCTGCTGGAAAAGAGAGTTATAGTTACTATAACAAAACCTCGTCAGTAAAAGGAATTGATGGCATGAATACAAAGTCTGAAATCAACGATGCAGGGCAAACCATCTCCGTGGAGCGATTTTATACAGCTGCATTGACTCCTCGCAAAAAAGTAAACTACACCTATTATCCATCGGGGCTGGTACACACTATCACACCCGATGGTGGAACAACCATTACCATGGAGTATGACCTACAAGGCCGACGCACCAAACTCACCGACCCCGATGCTGGTGAAACTACCACCGAATACTCTGCCTTTGGTGATATTACAAGTGAAAGCAGAAAAAAAGGCACAAAAACAATTACAACCAGGTATTATTACCTAGCCAATGGACTGCTAGATAAGAAACAAATCAACAACGACCTGATGCAAATCTATCAGTATTCTTATGATAGCAACATAAAAGGAAGGCTTAATCAAGAAAATAAACTTGCACAACACTCCAAAAAATACATCTATGACGACGCCAATGGTAATAACGATCGCATAATCAGCGTGGTTCAAACCGTAGGTGTCAAGAAATACACCACATCTTACACTTACGACCAGTACGGACGGCAGCTCACAGTGACCTTCCCTACTGGCTATACCACCACCAACCATTACGATGGCTTTGGAAATATGACACAAATCACAGACAACAAAAACCGTAATATTTGGCAAGCCAAAGAAGAAAACGTACGGGGGCAGCTCACTAAAGTGGGCAAGTTACAAACAGAAGAAACATTTGTTTATGACAATGCTGGGCGGACTACTGAAATAAAATGTAGTGACATAATCAACATGCATTATGTCTATTATGCCGATGGTAATCTAAAACAACGAGTAGATAACAACACCAAAAATGATGAGACATTCACCTACGACGAGTTCAACCGTCTTACCACTTGGACAGTAGCTGGCTTTGCTGTAAACCCTATCACCCACTCCATCACTTACGATGACATTACAGGGAACATCTCCAACAAAAGTGATGTAGGAAGTTTCAATCTGAAATACACCAATACAGCAAAGCCACACCAGCTTACAGGAATGGACGGCGTACCAGCAGGGATGCCATCTAATGATTTAAATATAACCTATACCGATTTTGACAAAGTATCAAAAATACAGCAAAACCCCAAAGGTGCGTATGACAAATACAAAACCTACGATATCACCTATGGGGTGGACGACAAGCGCATCACCAGTACCTATTCTATCAATTTCACAACCCAGTTAAAAACCACCTATCTAGGAAATTTTGAAGAAGAATATGATGCAGTGAATAAAACTTACAAAAAAACACACTATCTTCAAGGCGCCATTTATATACAGACAGTAAAAGCCGACGGAACTACTAGCGAACAGTTTTACAGCACTATATCCGATTTTCAGGGTTCTTTGATTGCATTAATAGATGAGCAGGGAGCAGTAGCTGAGCGTTACGCCTTCGACCCATGGGGAGCACGCCGTAACCCAGACGACTGGACACAGACAGATGCCCGCACATCGTGGATTACTCACCGTGGATACACTGGTCATGAACACATAGACGTATTCGGAGTAATCA
Source organism: Paludibacteraceae bacterium (assembly GCA_947471245.1). Taxonomy (GTDB): domain Bacteria; phylum Bacteroidota; class Bacteroidia; order Bacteroidales; family Paludibacteraceae; genus Paludibacter. The sequence continues at coordinate 2,367 of CANIXM010000084.1, forward strand.
ACATGAACGGCCGTGTGTACGACCCCATGACTGCCATCTTCTTCTCGCCTGACCCATTCGTGCAGTCGGCAGGTGACTGGATGCACTACAATAGATACGCCTACTGCTTGAACAATCCGTTTAGATTCACGGATCCGAGTGGGAATATCCCTATTTTGGTAGGGTTACTCATCGGAGCAGCCATCAGTGCTGTGGTTTACACCGCCAGTGTAGCTTTAAGTCCTGGTGGTTTAGACAACTGGAATTTTTCACATTGCATGACTGCCACCCTGCAAGGTGCCATAGCGGGAGCTTGCACAGCTGGCATAGGTAACCTGTTTGGCTCAGTTGGTGGTGTTGGTGGAGAGCTTGCTAAGGCGGGCATCAATCTCGGTAGTGTGGGTAATGAACTGGCTAGAGCTGCTGTTCATGGGTTGTCCAATGGCTTAATTGGTATGGCATTTGAGGGTGATTTTGAGCATGCGTTTGTGGCAGGAGCGTTAGGGTCACTCGGTGGTTCTGTCTTTCAGGCTTATGGTGGTGAGGCGGCTAAGAGCTTTATCGGCACAGTGGCATTCTCATCCTTATCAGGAGGTCTAGGCTCAGCACTTAGCGGCGGTGATTTCTGGAAAGGAGCTGCTATTGGGGCTATGGTCGGAGCGCTCAATCATGGGGAAAAACTGTTGGAACAGGTGTCTCAAAAGAGTAGTAGCAACCAAATTATCTATCAAAGAACCACTGAAACAAACGAATCAACGACAGGAACATTTAGTATTCCTGGTACAAAAATCAGTGGGTATATCTTAGAACCAGCAGGACCTTCAACAACAGAAAGTGGATTAGATAGAAGAATCCCTGCAGGAACATATAATTTAAAGAAGAATGTTGGATCTAAATATGGATTACGGCTATATAATAACGTAGTTCCTCAAAGTAGAGCAATTCTAATGCATATTGGAAACTATCCTAAAGATACAGAGGGCTGTCTATTACCTGGCAGTTCTATTGGACATGATTTAGTAGGAGGAAGTGGACCTGTTATTCAACAAATCATGAACCATTTTAATCGTATAGGTTTTAATGGAGCAATAATTACAATACTTGACATAAATAAATAGACCTACGATATGAAATTCTTATTTTTATTTTTAATCTGTAATATACTTTCAAGTAACACAGTTGTAATTGCACACCAAAATGCAGAAGAAGTAATGTTTCAAGATAATCAAATAGTTATTCGACACAAAGCAGAACAACTGATAAAAGCATTTCAAGAACTATCATCTTCACGATTCACCGTAAAATCTCAACAGAATTATTTTGAAGCCTTTCCAAATAATTTCGTATTGTTTAATATGTTATTTGGCTATTCAGACAAAGAACCTTTCGGAGAACCAACTACTGAGTTTGAAAGGCTCTTATACAAAGAGGCTGAGTCTTTTATTCCTACATTTTTTAAATTAAACGGAATTGATAAAACACAATATTATAATCGAATTATTGATATAAGTATTAATGGGAGGTGGTATGCAGACGGAGTCAATTATTTTCAACACGGAATGGTCGAAAAGGTCAATGGTGATCTAAATTTATTTTGCAAATTATTATCTAAGCGAGGTAAAAAGGAAATTATAAGTTTCTGGTATTTTTATTTTGACGGTCCCCATCCCATAAAACAGATACCAAAAGAATTACAAAATGTAAAACGAAATAATCCAAAGTTATTTTATTTAATTGAACTAGCTTTAATCCAAGTAAATCAAACCTGGAAGGAGAATTAAAGTCAGAAACACCTAATTACCATACAACAGACTTTTCAGCTCCGCTTTTGGAGGGGACTTCTCTGTCGAACGTAGGGTGTTTTAGCACGGTTTGTTCGAAGTTTCCAAACTTCGTCATGCTAGAAGCTGGGATATTAAGAGCAAAACAAGAGCAAAATAAGAAAAAGAGAGATTCGAAAGAGTTTCTCTTTTTTGCATTAGGTAATACCCCTAAAGAGGCTGACTCAATTTTTGTTTTGAGACAGCCTCTTCTAGATTAGTTATTTGAACACTACTTAACTCAGTGCTTTTATTGACTCTTTCAACGAGGCGATTTTACTTTCGGCATCAGCTTTTTTCTTGCGTTCCACCTCCACCACTTCAGGCTTGGCATTTGCCACAAAGCGTTCATTGCCCAGTTTTTTCATCACTGAGTCAATGAAGCCTTGGTAATAAATAATTTCAGCCTCCATTTTTTTAATCTCTTCCTCAGCGTTGATAAGCATTGCCATTGGTATGGCATATTCGGTAACGTCCACCAAGAAGGATATTGACCCTGCTGATTTTTCAGAAACAGTTTCAATTCCGCTCAAGTTACCTAGTTTAATAATTACTGCATCGAAGTCATTATTTTGACTACCAAGCACTTGAAGCGCAAGCATTTCTTTGTTTGGAACGTTTTTTTGCAACCTTACTGTACGTATGCCAGCTATGATTTCTTTCGACTTCTCGAAACCTGCAATGATGCTTTCGTTTACCTCTGTAGCTTTTGGCATAAGGCTAACCATGATACTTTCGCCCTCATTGCGAGACGCCAACGCTTGCCACAATTCTTCAGTAATAAATGGCATAAATGGATGAAGTACTTTCAATAACGAGTCAAAGAAGCCTAAAGTAGCCTCATAAGTCGCACGGTCGATAGGCTGCTGATAAGCTGGCTTCACCATTTCCAAATACCATGATGAAAACTCATCCCAAAACAGTTTGTAAACAGCCATCAAGGCTTCTGACAGACGGTATTTTGAAAACAAATCATCAATCTCAAGTAGTGTTTGGTTTAATTTAGCGTCAAACCACTGTATTGCCACGCGTGCAGATTCTGGCTGAGGAATTTCCTCATCTTCGGCGGGGAGGCTCCAGCCTTTCACCAATCGGAACGCGTTCCATATTTTGTTATTAAAATTCCGTCCTTGTTCGCAAAGCGTGTCATCATAAGGCAAATCATTGCCCGCAGGTGCGGTCAACAGCATTCCCAAACGCACAGCATCTGCTCCATACGTCTCAATCAAAGCTAAAGGTTCAGGAGAATTACCAAGTGATTTGGACATTTTGCGGCCTAATTTATCACGGACGATACCAGTCAAATAGACATTTTTAAATGGCATTTCCCCTTTAAACTCGTAACCAGCAACAATCATACGTGCTACCCAGAAGAACAAAATATCTGGGCCCGTCACCAAATCATTAGTGGGATAATAATAATTAATTTCTTCATTATCAGGAATATTGACGCCATCGAAAACCGAAATGGGCCACAACCAAGATGAAAACCATGTATCTAAGACGTCTTCATCTTGCCTAAGTGTATATTCCACACCAGCCCCACCGAGGGAAGGGTGATTATCTGCAATTTTGCGAGCATCTTCTTCTGACTCAGCAACGATGATTATTTGCTGGGAAGTCCCCCCTTCGGGGGGATTTAGGGGGGCTGCATACCATGCTGGAATACGATGTCCCCACCAAAGTTGACGTGAGATGCACCAGTCTTTCACATTTTCCATCCAGTGACGGTAGGTGTTTTTGAACTTGGCAGGATAAAGTTGGATATCGTCACTCATTACCGCTTGAAGGGCTGGTTTGGCTAAGTCCTCCATTTTCAGGAACCACTGCATAGACAGCTTTGGTTCAATCACGGCATCAGTACGCTCAGAGCAACCAACCTTATTGGTGTAAGCCTCCACTTTTTCGAGCAAGCCTGCTTGTTGCAAATCTGCTTCTATCTGCTTGCGCACATCAAACCTATCCATACCCGCATATTGTGCTCCGTTTTCATTGAGCGTGCCGTTATCATTGAAAATTTCAATAGAAGGAAGGTTGTATTTTTCACCCAGCATGTAGTCGTTCACATCGTGCGCAGGTGTCACTTTCAGACATCCTGTTCCAAATTCCACATCCACATACTCATCCTCAATAACTGGAATTACGCGGTTAATCAACGGAACGATTACATTTTTACCTTTCAAATGTGCATTTTTGGGATCATTCGGGTTGATACACATAGCAGTGTCGCCCATGATAGTTTCAGGACGAGTAGTTGCCACGATAGCATAACCATCCTCTCCTTCAACTTTATAGCGCAGGTAATACAACTTCCCCTGTTGTTCTTTGAAAATTACTTCTTCGTCAGACAGAGCAGTAAGGGCTTTGGGATCCCAGTTGACCATCCGCACACCACGATATATCAATCCTTTGTTATACAAATCGCAAAACACTTTAAACACACTTTCAGAGCGGGTCTCGTCCATGGTAAATGCCGTACGATCCCAATCACAGGAGGCACCCAGCTTTTTCAATTGTTCGAGGATAATTCCGCCATGTTTATCCGTCCAGTCCCATGCATGACCAAGAAATTCATCACGCGTAAGGTCGGTTTTTTTAACGCCTTCAGCGGCTAACTTCCCTACCACTTTAGCCTCGGTGGCAATAGAAGCATGATCTGTGCCTGGCACCCAGCACGCATTTTTACCCATCATTCTGGCACGGCGAACAAGTATATCCTGAATGGTATTGTTAAGCATGTGTCCCATGTGAAGCACTCCAGTCACATTGGGTGGTGGAATGACTATCGTGTAAGGTTCACGACCATCAGGTTTAGAACTAAAAAAACCATTATCTAACCAATATTGATACCATTTTGATTCAATGTCATTGGGATTGTACTTGCTTGCGAGTTCCATTATTTATTTTTGTCTTACTTGTGGCAACAGCTGCCAGTTTAATTGTAAATAGGGAGAAAATTTTTACTGAGTTTCAGACTGCAAAGATACAAAAAAATGGTGTTTCGGAGTACCTAATCCTATTTTGGATGTTTATATTCAAAAATTGATTGAGAAATTATAATTACCTTTGTGTGCTTTGATAAAAAATGAGCCATTGCCCATCCAAACAAAATGATTTGGACACAAGGGTATGATTGTAAAACAGAACTCGTCTCTCTGTTCCCCCGCAGTTTATCCCGTGATAAACGGGAGGGGCTAGGGGGCTTAATATTAAACTTATGAAACGAATAATCAACACACCAAGCGCTCCTGCAGCGATAGGACCTTACAGCCAAGCTGTAGAAATTAATGGAACTTTGTACATTTCGGGGCAATTGCCAATTAACC
>CANIXM010000085.1 GCA_947471245.1 Paludibacteraceae bacterium
AATAGTCGATGAAATCATCAATTTGGTAGTATTTGCAGTATGGGCTGCCTATCGAATCAAAAAGTGCAATTTTGTCTTCGTTGTTTGGTGAGTTGAGAAATAGTTGTTTTACAATTGTGGTTTGCTGTTCGTGGCAGGCGATGGTTTTATCTTGTGCGATGAGTGACTTGATTCTGTCTTTGATGGTTCCTATTACTTCCTGATTAATTGTTAGCTCGAGGTTTTCAATTTTGCAGTAATATCCTTTTGAGATAGAGTGTTGAATGCAAACTGTGGCATTTGGATACAGGTCTGCCACAGCTTTGGCAAGCACCATACAAAGGGTTCTCACATACACACGCATTCCAGCGGCATCGCTAATGTCGATAAATTCGATGTCTTTGGGTTTATAAATTAAAAAATTGAGATCCGAAATTTTGTGATTGACACGGGCAGCAACAACCTGATACTTTAAATTGATGTTTAAGTCATTATAGATTGTCAGAAGCGATGTCCCAAACTGATAATCGTGAAATGTTTTGGTGTTTTTGCAATAAATTCTAACTAGTTCATCCATACGTTTTCAATTCTTTATTAGTTAATAAATCCTTTGTTTTGCTGTAAATATACAATATTTTTTAAAATAAAATATCTTGTTTCATTTTTTTTTGGCTTACCTTTGTACATAGTTTACAGATTTGATTGTAAATGCAAATTGCGAACGAGTCATTTTTGTTAAGACAAATGTTTTAAGTCCATCAATCACATGTTTAAAAATAACACAAGGACTTCAATCTCGTTTCTTTTAACCCAATTCGTTTAGCCACTAGACCAATTATTATCATGAAACATTCATGAATGATAAATTTTAATACAACAGGCGATGTTTATGTGCGAGTTGTCTACCCAAATGGGACAAGCAATTCGAAAACTAAATAAATATAAAAAATGAACGTATGAAATTATTTGATGTTTACCCCCTTTTTGATATTGAGATTGCCAAAGGTATAGGGTGCAGGACTTATGACAAAGAAGGTATTGAATACCTCGATTTATATGGTGGTCATGCAGTAATATCCATCGGTCATTCTCACCCGTTTTATGTTCAGAAATTGACTCAGCAACTGGAGTCCTTGGTTTTTTATTCAAATTCGGTGATTAACAATCTCCAAACCGAATTGGCTAAAAAGCTGGGCAAGATTTCGGGTTATGATGACTACTCACTATTCCTATTGAGTACAGGTGCCGAAGCCAATGAGAATGCGTTGAAACTGGCATCGTTTCATACAGGAAGAAAAAAAGTGGTTTCATTTTCCAATAGCTTTCATGGCAGGACATCTGCAGCAGTGAGAGTGACTGATAATGCCAAAATTGTAGCACCTATCAATGAAGGTTTCGAAGTCGAGTTTATTGAACTAAATGACATTGAATCTGTTCGCAAGTCATTAGCTAAAGGCGATGTTTGTGCAGTGATTATTGAGGGTATTCAGGGCATAGGGGGTATCCACATTCCTGAACCTTCGTTTTTGGAGGCATTGCAAGAGGTGTGTGATGCTACAGGTACCGTTTTGATTCTGGATGAAATCCAATCGGGATATGGGCGTAGTGGAAAGTTTTTTGCACATCAATACACCAATGTTAAGCCAGATATTATTACTGTGGCTAAAGGTATGGGTAATGGTTTTCCCATCGGTGGTGTGCTCATCCATCCCAAATTCAAGGCCACTTACGGTTTGCTTGGGACTACTTTCGGTGGTAGTCATTTGGCATGTTCGGCAGCTTTGGCAGTGTTAGATATTATCAAAGCTGAGCACTTGATAGAGAATGCTCAAAAAGTTGGTGCTTTTTTGTTTGATGAATTGAAAAAATTGCCAAAAATTAAAGAAGTCAGGGGAGTTGGTTTGATGATTGGGATTGAATTTTTTGAGCCAGCCAAGCCTATCAGGGATGCCCTTCTTTTCGAGAAACATATATTTACCGGTGCTAGCGGTTCACATACCATCAGGTTGTTGCCACCGCTTAGTTTGTCAAAGTCTGATGCCGAATTATTTATTAAACGATTGAAAGAAATCCTATAAGTTGGTTGAAAAGTGAGATTGGATCATTATTTTTGACTAAACTCACTATTATCCATAAACTCACAGACATCCTTAATGGATTTACTTATTGGAATAAAATCATAATGGAGTAAATCTCTTATTTTTGATGCGTCATAATAGGCACGGTTGGACGAAGTTCTGGCCATACGCAGGTCGATGGAAGGGGTGAAATTCAATAGTTTTCCAGCTACTTTCATCATTATAGCCACTAATATAAGTGGATATTTCCCCATGTAAATAAACGGTCGGGTTAGTTTCAGCCCATCAGCTATCATGGCGAACACTTCTTTGTTGGTGCAATTTTGAGCTACGAGTATAAACCTTTCGCCTGAGATGTTTTGTTCGGTCAATTGGATGATTATTTTTACTACATCTCTCACATCTACATATCCGCTGCCGCCTTTGGTGTACACTTTCAATCCCTTTTTAATCAAGTGAAACAGTTGAGAACTACCCGTGGTGCTTGATGAGACGCCAATTATCACACCAGGATTGACAATTACAGCATCAAGACCTTGGGCAATGCCATTCCAGACTTCCAATTCGGAGAGGTGTTTGGAACGTGCATATTCCGATGTGTGTGGGCTGTCTTTCCATGGGATGGATTCAGTCACCCACTTATCAGTTTCTGACTTTCCACAGGCAGCAATAGAGCTGACGAAGCAAAATCGTTTGACTCCATTTGAAATACAAGCATCCACCAAATGTTTGGTGCTATTGATATTGGTCTCAAATACTTGCTTGTCGCTGTTGGTCAATGACACGAATGCCGCACAATGGTAAACTGTGTCTGCTTTTACCAGAGCCTGATTTACCACATGATGGTCATTCAAATCCAATATTATCCAATCAATTCTGTCCAAATATTGTTGAGGGTCATTGGTGTAGAACTTGAAGGTTGATACGATGTTGTCCAGTTGGCTGGTGTGTCTTCGTGTTGCTGTGATTTTTTGGTGTTGCTGTAGTAAATGCCAGATGAGGTGTGCACCCACCATGCCTGTTGCGCCAGTTACAAGTATCATTTTTGCGATTTTTTAAATGAATTTCAAAATTACTGAAAGAAAACAGTATTTTTGTAAAATAAATGTGTGGAATTGAAAATTTGTAAAAATTAATAGCATGCTCACCGTAAGCGTCTTTTGCGCCTCCAGTCCAAAAATCAAACCTGAATATTTTCAAGCAGCAGCTCAACTTGGTCTGCTATTGGCACAGTCAGACATCACTGCAGTGTGTGGTGCTGGTGCTACAGGGTTAATGGGTCAGTTGACTGACAGCATGATAGCCGCTGGTGGGAGGGTGATAGGTGTCATGCCACAGTTCATGTATGATCTTGGGTGGCAACATGCACATTTGAGTGACTTGAAGATATTGAGCTCCATGCATGAGCGAAAAGCATTGATGGCAGAAATGTCAGATGCATCCATCGCTTTGCCGGGTGGATGTGGTACATTCGAAGAACTGTTGGAAATCATCACTTGGCGTCAATTGGGGCTTTACAACAAGCCTGTGATTATTCTCAATACCTTGGGGTATTATGATAACTTGTTGAATATGTTGCAAGTGGCGGTAGAAGAGCAGTTCATGTCAGCGTCCAACTTGCAACTTTGGCAAGTAGCCGCTACTCCAGAGGAAGTGATAAGTATGATACAAAGCAATGTGAATAAATCGTAATTGTTAATGACCCAGACCGACACCATAAAAACGATTCGTGATAGCATTTTGTCATTGCCAGCCACTAGAGCAGGGGAAAAGATAGACACAGCTGCCGATTCTGTTAAGCCCCTACCACCAAAATCCAAAGTTCATATAACAAAGGTGGTGTTGCCACCAAGTGGGTTTGTAGGAACACCTAGACCTTCCCTTCCACATACCGAAAGCTGGATTTTCGTAGCATTTCTACTCGTTTTCATCGTTTTGGTTGTGTCGAGAGCTGTGACGGTAGTTTACGAAGCTGCGAAGTCTTTTTTTCAAGTCAAGGAGCGCATTAGCATTTTCAATAAAACGACCATCAGTGATCTGCGCACTAAGTTATTGATGGTGGTTTACCCCATCCTTGTATTTTCCTTGTATGCTTTTTTTATCTATCATAAGCCGAATAAGGAATATGAACTGATTTATTTTGGATATTTTTTTGCCCTCTTTTCTCTCTTTTTTTTATTGAAATACGTTTTGATGACAATTGTAGGCTATGTCTTTGTTGATGTCAAGTCTAGCAAAATGTTCAAGGAAAACTACTTTAATGTAGTGGTGTTTACCTCATTCTTTTTATTCCCTTTCCTTGTTGTGAGGGTATATGCAAGTGATTACTTGATTTCTGTTACAGAATTGTTGAGTGTGGTGATCTGTGTTTTTTCTTCTGGCCTTATAATTTTCAAATTGTTTCAAATTTTTTTAGACAAAACAGTAGTAACTTTTTATATATTGTTGTACCTTTGCACACTCGAAATCCTGCCTATTTTTGGTTTAATAAAACTGATAGGATTGATGCCATAATCGTTTCACTTTAAATAAATATAGCTTTGAAAATTAAGAGAATACTTGTATCGCAGCCAAAACCAACAACTGAAAAGTCGCCATATTTTGACATGAGTGAAAGATACAATGTCAAAATTGATTTTAGACAATTTCTTAAAGTTGAACCCATTTCGGCAAAGGATTTCAGAACGCAAAAAGTTGCTATATTAGATTACACTGCCATTATTTTTAATGCTCGTCATGGGGTGGATCATTTTTTCAGATTGTGCGAAGAACTGAGAATAACGATTCCTGAAACCATGAAGTATTTCTGTGTGACAGAAACAGTTGCCGTCTATTTGCAACGCTACATCCATTTTCGCAAACGCAAAGTGTTTTATGGTGCTACTGGAAAGTTGACTGAATTGGTAACCATCATGAACAAACATCCTGAGGAGAAATATTTATTTGTTACTTCGGATGTTCAAAACGAAGAAACTTTATCAGTCCTAGAGAAAGCAAAGATTAATTTGACAAAAGCTGTGATGTATAGAACAGTTAGTAATGACTTTGAGCCAGGCGAAGAGTTTAATTATGACATGTTGCTGTTTTTTAGTCCTGTCGGGGTGAAATCATTGCTTAAAAACTTCCCTGATTTTGTACAAGGTGACATCCAAATCGGATGCTTTGGTGCTACTCCAGCACAGGCCATACGTGATGCAGGATTGAGACTAGACCTTGAGGCGCCTACACCCACAGCTCCTTCTATGACAATGGCTTTAGATCAGTTTCTAAAAGAACAAGTCAAAAAATCAAAGAAATAACACTCTGCAATTAATACACTTACTATCCCAGAAGTATGGAAGTTTTTTCATATTTTTGGGATTGTTTTTATACGATGAATCCACACTTTGGTTTTTCTAAATCCGAACATCTCTGCGGAGACACAAGAATATCTCGTCTTTTTACACAAGGTGAGTCATTTATTGTGTATCCACTTAGGGTGGTTTACATCCTTACTAATAATATGGAAGAGGAAGATGTAAGTGTGTTGATTAGTGTACCAAAAAAACGCTTTAAACGTGCAGTAAAACGAAATCGATTAAAGCGACTTATCCGTGAAGCATACAGACATAACAAGCACCAATTGATTGAATCCGTCAGTTCACAAGGGAAAAAGATACACCTTTCATTTAACTATGTGTCTGATGAGCTAATGGACTTCGAAACCATTAATAAAAAGATGCAACTGGCATTGGATAAGCTAATCAAAAAAATTGTCGAAGCGTGAAAAAGTTTTTTCAATCCATCATATTACTTCCTGTATATTTTTATAAATACTTAATTTCGCCACTTACTGCAGCTAGTTGTCGATATTCGCCTACCTGTTCCACTTACACCATCGAAGCTATTAAAAAGTATGGAGTAATGAAAGGCGGACTATTATCCATCAAACGAATAGCTAGCTGTCATCCATGGGGTGGAAGCGGCTACGACCCTGTGCCCTAAAAAAAGTGGAAAAATAATTGCTGAGATTTGTTGGAATAAGGAAAAAGACTATCTTTGTCTGATACACACCTATCAAACCACATCGAAATTTGAACACCAAGTCGTACCATATCCTATGTTATCCGCTATCCATGGTTTATGGACTGATAACACGAGTGCGTAATTGGCTCTTTGATAGGGATCTTATTCTCAAATCAACCATTTTCGATATCCCAATTATTTCTGTTGGAAACCTCACAGCTGGAGGTACTGGCAAAACACCTCATACCGAATTAATTCTTTCATTACTCCAAGATCAATGGAAAGTAGCCATGCTCAGTCGCGGTTACAAAAGAACTTCGAAAGGGTTTGTAATGGCCGACCACAATGCTGACTGCAACACCCTTGGTGACGAGCCTTACCAGATTCATCTCAAATTTCCAAAAGTGACCGTAGCTGTCGATGAAAAGAGGGTTAATGGCATCAATCAGCTCCTGTCTTCATGTCCGGATATAGATGCGATAGTACTTGACGATGCATTCCAACATCGATTTGTACAGCCAGGCTTGTCCATTTTACTCACCGATTATCAGCATCTCTACTTTCAAGACAAATTGCTACCACTAGGACGCCTTAGAGAAAATCCAAAAGGCGCTATAAGAGCCAATATCATCATTGTAACTAAGTGTCCTGCTGACATCAGTCCCATGGATAAACGACTTGTGGTGACAGGTATAAAGCCAGATAATCATCAGCTTTTGTTGTTTTCTAGCTACAAGTATGAGGAGATAAAGCCAGTATTCCCTCAGTATTTGACTAATGTCTGGACATATGATCGTATCAAGTCTGAACATGCATCTGTACTGCTAATTGCAGGTATCGTCTCTCCGCAGCCTATTGTAGAGCATTTGAATCACTATACCAAGGCCGTATTTACGTCTTTCTTTGAAGATCATCATAGCTTCCTAACCAAAGATTTTGAGCAGTTTACCAGACGGTTTAATACCATTTTTGCCCGTAACAAATTGATTCTGCTTACGGAAAAGGATGCTGCCAAAATTATAAATAATCCACACTATCCAGAGGCTTTAAAACCATTTACCTACACATTACCCATTAAAGTTCAGATTCTTAATGATGAGGAATCTAAGTTCAATCAAAAAATAAAGAATTATGTTGTCGAAAATCCAAGAAACTGCTGACTTCTTAAGATCACAAATGACCACTTTCCCTCGCACAGGAATCATTCTAGGAACAGGTCTAGGCAATCTAGCCACACAAATCACCCATAAAACTGAAATTCCTTACGAAACCATTCCTAATTTTCCTCTTTCTACAGTGGAAGGACATAGCGGGAAACTCATACTCGGGAAACTCGGAGAAGTAGACGTACTTGCCATGCAAGGTAGATTTCATTATTACGAAGGCTACAACATGAAAGAAGTGACTTTCCCGGTAAGAGTAA